>CAZKNQ010000130.1:0-3189 GCA_964554225.1 uncultured Candidatus Planktophila sp. | reverse complement strand
TGCCGAGCAACGCTCAGAGGTGCAACCAGTTGAAAAGCGCGGGGCAACTGTTCTCTCTCCCTATATCCGTCATAACTTATTAACACTTAGCCAGGTATATAGCGCAGTCAAAGGTGCACCCTTTAAAGATCGCGAGAAATTCCGCGATGAACTTTATTGGCAAGAGTATGCCCGCCACCTTTACGCCCGGCTTGGCACCCGCCTCTTTGAAAACTTACGTTATGAAGCAAACCGCGACACCGAAGGCAACGGCTGGAATCGCGATATGCACTGCATCGATCAAACCGTTAACGAACTAGAAAGCGATGGTTGGCTCGTTAACCAAACACGTATGTGGATGGCATCGCACTGGACCGTGCGCAACGAAAAAGGTTGGCTCCACGGACAAGAAGAGATGTATAGAAACTTAATCGATGGTTCACGCGCCGCCAATTTACTTGGTTGGCAGTGGACCGTCGGTGCTGGAACCGGCAAGCCTTACGGCTTTGCCCGCTGGCAGGTAGAAAAGCGCGCACCTGGCACCTGTTTTAAATGCGCACTAAAGAAGAATTGCCCGATCCAAGAATTTCCCGATGAACTTTCGCCACACCAATTAAATAAAGATCCACTACTTGATAACGACCCCGACCTTGCCTGCACCACCGGCCCAACCACACCTGTTATCAACGCTCCTGCAAAGCTTGTACTTCTCACCATCGATTCACTTGGCGATAACGATCCCGCGCTCGCCGCCAACCCCGACCTGCCCGCAGTATTTATCTTTAACGAAAGCGCCCTTGCCAAGTTACAACTCTCATCACGCCGCATTGGTTTCTACCTAGAAACTTTGCAAGACCTTTCAATCCGCCGCGACTTAACTGTTTACCTCGGTGACCCTTACTCATTTGCCAAAGAAAACCCCGTCGCAGTTACCTACGCGCCAGTGCCATCATTTAAAAAGTTCGAAAACATCGCAGCGCTTTATCCATACCCATGGCTGCGCAAGCCTCATGCAGGTTCAGTAAGAAGCTTTACCTCGTGGCGACAGAAGATCGATAAAGCCGGCGCATAAGCGCTAGGCTGCAAACAACTAAAAAACTGAAGAAATAAGGAGCAACAAATGGGCGCTTGCACATGCGGATATTCAACAGATCCAGAGAAGAACTGCAACGGAACACACAATGTAGTCAAGGCTGTTAAAGCCGACATCATCGCCAAGCTAGAAGCCAACGGCCACACAGATGCCGCGGAGTCTCTAAAGGCTAAGTAACATTTTCAATTAATCACCGGAGAGTTATTCTTTCCCAATGATCAAAATGCAATGCATAACTATTGACTGTGCAGATCCTGCCGCTCTTGCCGACTTCTGGTCGAAAGTTCTCGACTGGAAGATCGGGGGAGAAGGCGATGAAGTTTGGATTGAAAAAGAACTCAAAGAGGGCGAAACAACTGATGCCCCTGACATTCTCTTTCTACGCAACCCCGATAAGAAAACAGTTAAGAACCGCCTTCACCTAGACCTGCGCCCCGATAACCAAGCCGCAGAAGTTGATCGCTTAATCGCCCTTGGTGCCAAGAAAATCGAGATCGGCCAATCCAATTACGCCGAATGCACTTGGGTAGTTATGGCAGATCCAGATGGCAATGAATTCTGCGTGTTAAGAGAGCGCAAAGACTGATCTCATAAATAATTTCACCCGCAACTGATGTTATGGATCTGCGCAAAGAGATCAGCGTCTTTACCCGGCCGCTCCTTTACCGAATCACCACACACCTGACAGAAGGCGTCGTAGTAATAAACCCCTAGCTCTTCCATCCATTTATAGTCATAGATAAAGGCCACCACGCTTTCACCAAAGTCCGGCAACGACTTATGACCTCGCGCACGATGGGCCGCATCTAACTCCAAGTGCTCAAGGCCCGACACCTCATGCTTTGCACCCATCGGAATTACCAACCCACATGTGCAGCGCCATTCTTTATCGCAATGGTTTACATACGCCCAATGCCACTTCTGGTGTTGCCAGCTATTTAGATTTGCATAATGCAGCCACGCTTTAAATCGGCCGTAACGCGCCATTCCCTCTGCCGCATCTTGCTCGCGCTTTAATTTTTTTAGCAATTCATCAGAAACGCTCACATCAACATAACTCTTCTTATTTCTCTTAGACATAACAAACCAGCCCTTAATGGACCTCATATGAGACCCGCGCTTCTGGCGGTGTATTTCATCGCCAGCAGGTCTTGTCTCGAAACCACCGTGCGCGGTTGGCGCGGTTGGTATCCAGCAACTCGTGACAGTTAACGCTGGACTTCTTTGACCTAGGCAAAAGATAGCGCGCACCACCCACGCGAGGCGGAATAGATCCCGCCCCAAGCGTGTTTAACCCTGCGTAGCGGCCCCGGTACCCCTCGAACACGTGTTCGAAACGTGCTACTCTCCGCTTCCCCCAAAAATAGCCCTGAGCCCAGCACAGCCCCCTTGTCAGTGACCCTCGGTAACTTTTGCAACTGTCCGAAGCACATTCCCGAAGAAGAAGGAAACGGTGAGCGCAGAAAACAACAATGAGAACAACACCCAAGAGCAAGAACTCTGGGAGCGCATCAGCACGACCGAAGGTATCGAACGCGCAGAAGTTCTAGATGAACTCAGCCACATCGCATACCGGCGAGATGATTTCAACGAATGCTTGCAACTCGTTGATACATCAATCGATATCTATTACAAACTAGGTATGGATTTACATATCAAAGAACTTATCCACCTCTACGAAGGAAAGGCCTTTTCGCTAAGGCATCTCAATCGCCTGGCAGAATCAGCCGATACTTTTGAAGATATTGCAAAACTTCAAGAGTTAGATGACAACACCGAAGGGTATATAAAAGCCAGACGTGCAGCCGCGTGCGACTGGTATGAAGTAAAAGAGTGGCAGAAATGTCTAGAAGGACATTCGGCCGCAAGAGATTCAATTGATCCAGATGCAACACCGATGTCGATGGGAATCGATCTCCTCAATATCGGAATGGCGCAGGCCAAGCTAGGTTTGCACCAAGCAGCGATCGAGAACTATTTAAGCGCTCGCAAATTATTTAAAGAAGCCAAGAACCCCGAATACGTAAACTGGTCTGATCAATACGCCACGATTGCATATTCCGAAATTGGTAATGGCCCAGAAGCCAAATTCCATGCCAAGCATTACTTTAATTATT
>CAZKNQ010000129.1:0-3249 GCA_964554225.1 uncultured Candidatus Planktophila sp. | reverse complement strand
ACCCTTTAGACTGACACTTCCGACGCGGGGTGGAGCAGCTCGGTAGCTCGCTGGGCTCATAACCCAGAGGTCGTAGGTTCAAATCCTGCCCCCGCTACTAGATTGAGGTTTGAAAATGTCTAACCAAGTAACTACAACCATCAAGGTTTTACACACAGATCGAAATCGCAAGACCGTCTTCTTCCGCGGCATCCTGGCTCTTCCAGCCTTTATCTTCCTGGCAACTTTCTCGACTTCTACTTGGAGCGAAGGATCAGATACTGGAATTGGCGCAGCAGGCGTTGTCTTTATCCCAACCGTTCTTGCACTTCTCTTCCGTAAGAAATATCCAAGCTTTGTACTAACTTTCAATCACGCAGTTCTTGAACTCGGAACTCGGGTATTCGCATACCTTTTCCTGCTAAATGATGACTATCCATCAATTGAACGCAACCCAAACGTTGCGGTCATCTTCCCTGATGTTGAGGGTGGAGCAAAGCTTAAGCGCGGTATGCCGCTGATCAAGTGGTTCTTAGCCATCCCTCATTACATCGTTGGAACGATCTATATCGTTCTCTCACTCTTTGTATCAGTTATCGCCTGGGTGCAGACATCTGCGACAGGTAAGTACCCAGCTTGGGCGGGTGAAATTGTTCTAGGAACATTTGCTTACTGGAACCGTGTGCAGGGTTATATGTTGCTACTCGTAACCGACGAGTACCCAACTTTCCGACTTAAGTAATTTAATTATTTAATAGTTAAAGAGTTAGTTACTACAAATAGCGAGCTAATCGCCATCGCGCCTGCTGCATACATCGGCGTTAATGCGCCTGCTGCCGCAATTGGAATACCAATTACGTTGTAGGCAAATGCCCATCCCAAGTTAACCTTGATGGTTTTTAGCGTGCGTTTAGATAGATTGAGCGCATCTACAACGCTCATTAACTCAGGGCGCATCAAAGTTATATCTGCAGATGAGATAGCAGAATCTGTACCGGTTCCCATCGCCATACTTAGATCGGCTGCAGCAAGGGCTGCCGCATCGTTAATGCCATCACCGATCATCAAAACAGTGTGGCCAGCTGACTTTAGAGCGTTAATGCGATCGAGCTTTTCCTCAGGAAGCGCGCGGGCGATTACATGTTCACCTTTAATTCCTACAGCGCGCGCAATTGCCCCAGCGCTTTCTTCGTTATCTCCAGTTATCAACCAAGGTGTAATTCCCTTATCAATGAGCGCGCTGATCGTTGCTGCGGCATCTGCTTTAACCTGATCACCCGTTGCAAAGACCGCAATTGCAACACCATCCCAAGCAAGAACAGAGACGCTGTAGCCAGATTCTTCAGCGCGCGCAATTGCAGATTCAATTTCAGGATCAAAAGTTGTTGCGCTATGAGCGATTGCCTTTGGGGTACCGATTAAAACAACGGGCGAGATCGCACCAATTAAAACTCTGCCAGCAACGCCTGCACCAGGAGTCTGGGTAAATTCGATAACTTCTTTACGTACTGCGCCATTGGCAAGTGCGTGAGATGCAATTGCTTGAGCGATTGGATGGTCGTTGGCTAATTCAAGAGATAGCGCAGTTGAAAGAATTATCTTCTCATTTAAGAACTCAGCATAGCTTGCGCCTAAAACCTTATGCGCGCTAGTTGGAATTGTTGTTTCATGCACCTTCATTACGCCAGTTGTAAGCGTTCCGGTCTTATCAAGCACAACAGCATCTACTTTGCGTGCCAGTTCTAAAGCACGTGGTTGTCGCAGAACGATGCCGCGAGCAGCGCCACGACCTGATGCGACAAGTAAGGCAACAGGAGTTGCTAAGCCAAGTGCGCATGGGCAGGCGATGACTAAGACGGTAATAGCGATTTGAATTGATTCAGCGAGCGAACTTCCTTCGCCACCATTGCCTAGGTAGTACCAAGCAATGAAGGTTGCAATTGCTAGCGTTGTAACAATTGGCACAAAGATCGCGGATATCCGATCGGCTAACCTCTGAATTGGCGCCTTATTTCCTTGGGCCTGAACGACCATCGCAGTGATGCGCGCGAGTTCGGTATCACTTCCTATACGAGTGGCCCGCACAATTATGCGGCCATTGTTATTTAGTGATGCTCCGATAACGCGAGATCCAGGTCCAACTTCAACAGGAGTTGATTCACCAGTCATCATCGCGTTATTGACAGTTGAGATACCTGAGATTACTAGGCCATCAGTCGGAATTCGCGCACCAGGTTTTACAACAAAATCATCACCGATCTGAAGTTCTGAAATTGGGATTATTACTTCTAGCCCCTTGCGGAGAACAATTACCTCTTTCGAGCCAAGTGCTAGCAACGCAGATAGTGCACTGCTGGCCCGACGTTTGGCACGTGATTCAAGGTGGCGACCGAGAATTACAAAGAGTAAAACACCAGCAGCGACTTCGGTATAGACATCACCTTGTCCAGTTGCATTTGAATATATCGACCAACCGAATGCGCTAAATGAACCGAGTGAGATAAGCGAATCCATGGTTGGGTGGAAGAAGTTACGGATCGCGGCGCGATGAATCGGCAAGGCAACGAGCAAAATCAGCGGCGCAGTTAGCCCGATTGCCAGCCATGCAGTTGGTGAATATAGCGGTGGCAGAATATTGAAATAATCGAGAGTTAAGAGAATCTCGGTATCAATACTTTCGCGCCATTGTTCGACCATTGATACCAAAATCGCAGGCACTGCGAAGATAATGGCAAAGAAGAGGGCGATTCCAGATTTTTTACTGTGTAGCGCAGGTCCTGCGCCATCTTCAACCAACACCGCGCCATAACCAGCGCCCTTAATCTTCTTAATCAAATCTGCAGTTTTTACTTCAACAGGTGCCAAAACATGAACTGTTTCGGTTGCAAAGTTAACGCTGGCGCTAACCCCGCTGATCGCATTAAGTGACTTCTCGACAGTATTCACACAAGAAGAACAAGTCATCCCCGAAACTGAAAATGTGCGGGATATGAGTGAACTTTTGCTTAAATCGATTGTTTTACCTGGCTTCTCTGGCTCCGCACTGGAGGGGCGAGAAAGTTCGATCTTAATATCTTCAGTGGCCATTTAGCTTGTCCACAATCTTTTGATGAATCGCAGAGTTTGTAGAAAGCCCGCTGCCACCGAGGCTTCCATCTATGCCGGCTACATTTGTAAATCTTCCGCCTGCCTCGCGCACAATTATGTCGAGTGCGGCCATATCCCATAACGCCAGAGATGGTTCTATTGCAACGTCTACCGCACCTTCAG
>CAZKNQ010000128.1:0-3294 GCA_964554225.1 uncultured Candidatus Planktophila sp. | reverse complement strand
AGATATGTTGCCACACGATGAGTTAACCGCTGTGTTAACTCAATCTGAACTCTTCTTATGTCCATCAATCTACGAACCACTCGGAATTGTTAATTTAGAGGCGATGGGATGTCAAACCGCAGTTCTGGCATCGCGCGTAGGCGGTATTCCAGAAGTCGTCGATCATCTAAAAACTGGTGAATTAGTTGATTACACCGAAGATCACGCCAAATTTGAGGGTGATTTATCGCAAGCGATTACTCGTTTATTAGCAAATCCAGAACTTCTTAAGCGCTATGGAATAGCAGGTCGCGAACGCGCCACAACTCACTTTGGCTGGGATGCTGTTGCACAGGCTACTATTGCGCTCTATCGCAGCGTGCTGCGTTAATTGAAAAACACTTTCTAGCACTGGAGCACCCCGACTCATGTCGCGCCGTAATTTGATCCTCTTTCTACTTTCCGGCTTTTTATGGGGCATCCCTTATCTATTTATTCGCGTTGCCGTTGATCCACAAGATGGATTCCACCCAGCGATTGTGGTCTTGGGAAGAGTTGTCATCGGTGCGCTAATTCTCATTCCAATCGCTATCTACGATAAAACTTTCTTTACCGCGTTAAAGAATTGGCGCTACATAGCGGTCTATGCCCTCTTTGAAATGGTTGGACCTTGGATTCTGATCGGGACTGCTGAACAGAAGATCTCATCTGGTCTTGCTGGTCTATTGGTTTCCTCGGTACCTATCTTCTCTACGCTAATTGCATCTCGCTACGGCGATAAATCCGTCTGGCAACCAAAGCGCTTATTTGGAATCGCTATCGGATTTCTCGGCGTCTTCCTACTTGTAGGAATTGAGAGCATCACTGGTTCATCTGATCCGCTATCAATCTTGATGGTAATCGCCGCCTCTATCGGTTACGCCTTCGCCGTTATCTACATTACGCGCAAGATGCCGGAAGGTTCAGGCGTTGCGATCAACGGTATTGCGATGGCCATGACTGGAGTCTTTTATGCACCAGCGCTCTTCATCTTCTGGCCAGATCGCGCCGTAAGCCATGAGGCGATTTACTCACTGATCGCGCTAGGTGTCTTTTCAACTGGTATCGCATTTGCCATCTTCTTTGCAGTTATGGCTGAGATCGGGCCAACCCGCGCATCGCTAGTTACTTATATGAATACCGCATTTGCCGTAATCCTTGGCGTAATTATTTTAAATGAACCGCTTACCCTTGGAATTATCGTTGGACTGCCACTGGTTTTAATCGGCTCATATTTAGCAAGCCGCAGAACTAGCGCTTAGTTTTCGCCAAATCCTAAACGCTGTAACAACTTAGGATCACGCTGCCATTCTTTAGATACCTTTACATGTAGCCCTAAGAAGATTCGGGCGTTAAGTTCGCGTTCGATATCGGCGCGTGCGCGCATTCCAATATCTTTTAGACGCTCTCCCTTATGGCCCAAGATAATTCCGGTCTGCGAATCGCGTTCTACGTGGATCGTGGCATGAATATCAAAGAATGGTCGTGAGCCTTTTTCATCGCGCTCTGACATCTCATCGATTGTCACCATAATCGAGTGCGGAAGTTCTTCACGGGCATCGCGCATGGCAGCTTCGCGAATTAGCTCGCAGATTAACTGCTGTTGATCTTGATCGCTCTTCATTCCTTCGGGATAAAAGGCCGGGCCAACTGGCAGGCTTTTGCCAATTAACTCAGCCAATAAATCAATCTGTGAATGTATCGCTGCAGAGATCGGAACAATCTCATCCCAAGTAAATCCCTTAGCCAAATCATTAATTCCGGCTAGACGCAGGGCTAATTTCTCCTTGGAGATTAAATCTGTCTTAGTGACTAGTGCGAACTTCTTAGCGCGCGGGTGTTTAGCAATCTCTTGGGCAAGAAATACATCTCCCCCGCCAGAAGTTTCATCTGCTGGCAGACACATCAAAACGATATCTACTGAGTCCATGCTCTCACCGACAACTGCATTTAGTCGATGGCCGAGCAGAGTCTTTGGCTTATGAATACCTGGGGTATCAACGAGCACTGCTTGGAAAGTTGGCTGGTTTACGATGCCGCGAATGGCATGGCGCGTGGTGTTGGGATGCGGTGAAGTAATTGCGATCTTGCTTCCGACAAGTGCGTTAATGAGAGTTGATTTTCCAGTGTTTGGGCGGCCGACAATTGCGACAAAGCCCGAACGGAATTCACTCATGCGCTTATTCTCTCATTAAGCGTGAGCATTGCCTAAACCAAATTTTTAAAGGGTAGAAATCAACTCGATCGCATCTCCAACAGATGTAACCAACTCAGCGGCGCGTTCGCCGATTAAGCGATGACAGCCTTCAGATGTTGGAGCACTTATCGGACCAGGTATCGCCATCACTGGGCGCATTAGCTCTGCGGCATCGCGTGCGGTTCGAAGTGAACCCGAACGAAAAGCTGCTTCAACGACTAAGGTCGCTTGGGAAAGAGCTGCAATTATTCGATTGCGCGTTAGAAAACGTGACGGAATTGCATGAGCGCCAGGAATAACTTCTGAGACCAGCGCACCGTTCTCGCATATTTCGGCAAATAATCGAGCATTTCCTGCCGGGTATGCCACATCTATTCCAGCGGCAAGCACTGCAACTGTTGATCCTTCGGCAATGAGCGCGCCTTTGTGTGCTGCTGAATCAATTCCGTAAGCGCCACCGCTAATAATCGTCCACTCGCGATCGACAAAACCTGCTGCGAAATCTCCCGCGTTTCGGATTCCATATGGCGTTGGATTGCGCGTTCCAACTATTGCGAGTCCGCGCTCTTTTAATACATCAATATCGCCTTTCACAATTAAACCAATTGGAGGAGCGGCGAGTTCATTTAACTGTTCTGGCCATTGCGGCATTTCTGGCGTTAAGAAGATCGCACCTGCGCTTTCAATGCTTTTGGAAATTTCGTCTACCTTAAGAGCGCGCAATCGGTCTATTGTCTTTCCAAATTTAACTCCGTCGTAACCGCCTGCGCTTAGCTTCTTATAGACATGATCAGAACCATAAGTTGCGATCTCTTGACTCCAGAAAACATGTCCACCTTCAATGGCGGCAAAGAGTGCGAGCCGGGCCTGGATTTCTTTCATAGCTCTGATCCCTCTCGTAGTTGGTGAGCGCGTTGCACATCAGCAAGGTTGGGAAGCGTGTGGCCCGCAAGATCTGCCAGAGTCCACGAAAGACGGATGATCTTGTGCAATCCGCGCGCAGTAAGTAACTCTTTCTCTAATTGGTCGTGGAGAAAATTCATGGCAGCGCGTTCTGGTTTATAAGTCGTGCGCAGTGC
>CAZKNQ010000127.1:0-3321 GCA_964554225.1 uncultured Candidatus Planktophila sp. | reverse complement strand
CATCGCTTTGGTGTTGAGCAACGAGATGCACTGAAAGCTAAGGCAGTTAATCCGCCGCACTTATTGGTTATGACCGCAACACCAATACCAAGAACAGTTGCGATGACGGTGTTTGGCGATTTAGATATCTCAACTCTTCGCGAGCTACCGCTGGGTCGCCAACCAATTACAACGCACGTTGTACCAACTTTGGAGAAACCAACTTTCTTGGATCGTGCTTGGGAGCGAATTCGCGAAGAAGTTTCACAGGGGCATCAGGCCTACATCGTCGCACCGCGCATCGCTGCCGGAAGTTCTGAAGATGCCGATCTAGATTTCCTATACGGAGAGCAATCCCCAGATATCGCCTCAGTTGAAGAGTTAGCACCGAAGTTACATGGGGGAGCGCTCAAGGGCCTACGAATTGCGCCATTGCATGGACGTTTAACCACAGAGTTAAAAGATGCAACGATGCGGGCTTTTTCTGTAGGTGAGATAGATGTACTTGTTTCAACAACTGTGATTGAAGTCGGTGTGGATGTTCCAAATGCCACAGTTATGGTAATTATGGATGCAGATCGCTTTGGCGTATCTCAGCTCCATCAATTACGTGGCCGCGTTGGTCGCGGTACTTCACCTGGTCTGTGCCTACTTGTATCCGGAGCGCCAATCGAAACACCAGCACGCGAGCGATTGGAAGCAGTAGCTAAGACCCAAGATGGTTTCGAACTTTCTCGTATTGATCTTGAACAACGACGCGAAGGTGATGTACTTGGTGCAACACAATCCGGCGCTCGATCACATCTTCGCTTGTTGCGCGTCTTGCGCGATGAAGGGCTGATTGAGGAAGCACGTAATGTGGCTGCAGAATTATTAGAAAGCGATAGCTCTCTAAAGGGCTATCCTTTGCTCAAACACGAATTAGAGATGTTAAAGAAAGAACAAACATCTTCATATATCGATAAAGGTTAGGGATAGATAAATGCGCATCATCGCAGGACTTGCTAAGGGGCGAAATATCGCCGCCGTTGCAGGTGCTACCCGACCGACTTCTGATCGCGCCCGCGAAGCGCTCTTTTCTACTTTGGCATCCGAATTTGGTGATTTTGCAGGACTTAATATTTTGGATTTATATGCTGGCACAGGTGCGATCGCCCTTGAATCACTATCCCGAGGCGCTGAGATTGTTCACGCAGTTGAAAAAGATGAACAAGCACAGAGATCAATTGCTGCAAATTTCGAGAGCATCAAGAGCGCGCAGTGTCCAGGCAGTTTTCATCTGTTCGGGATGAGCGTTCACCGTTTCTTACAAGATCGCGCAACAGTTCCTTACCACTTTATATATATAGACCCACCGTATGATGTGGAAGATCTGGATGTTGTAGAGAATCTAATTCAATTGCGCGAGGGTGGTTTTCTTCATCCGCAGGCTTTGATTGCAGTTGAAAGAAATTCCAGAGTCAAGGAGATTTCTTGGCCCGATGGATATCAACACTTGCGTGAAAAAAACTATGGCCAAGCGACCATTTTCTACGGGGTTCCAGCCGAGCTTTGAGCCTGAAAATGGATAACCACGCTGATCGTTGCTAGCGTTTACTCCATGAAGCGCGCCGTTTGCCCAGGATCTTTTGATCCAATCACCTTTGGCCATCTCGACATCATCGAGCGCGCCAGTGGTCAATTTGATGAAGTCATCGTGGCTGTTTTAGAAAATCGCACCAAAGCTTCGTTGTTTTCTGTTGAAGAACGTATGGAGATGGCCCGCAAAACGACATCTCAGTTTGCAAATGTCAAGGTTGATTCATGGCATGGCTTACTAGTTGATTACTGCAAAGAAAACTCAATTCAAGCGATCGTAAAAGGCTTGCGCGCGGTTACCGACTTTGACTACGAACTTCAGATGGCGCAGGTGAATCTCCAAGGTTCTGGCGTCGAGACTATGTTTATGGCAACTGCTCCAACACATTCATTTCTCTCTTCTTCTATCGTTAAAGAGCTCGCTCATTTCGGTGGAGATGTATCCTCTATGGTTCCAGGCGTCGTTAATGATGCACTTAAAGCACGAGTAGCAGGGAAGTAAAAATGGACTCGATTGAAAAACTCAGCACCGCAATTACTCTGATCGAAGAGGCTCGCGGAGTTCCACTTTCTGCTTCCTGCGTTGTTCATCGTGGCGAGATTTTGGAGATATTGGAAGGGGCAAGAATTGCCCTGCCTCAAGATTTATCTACAGCCGAAGCAATTTTGGCACAACGCGATAACTTAGTTGAAGAAGGTCGTTCTTCAGCAGAGCAAATGATCGCAACCGCGCGCGAAGAAGTTGCGCGCATGATTGAACAAACTGCGATTGTTCAGGCAGCTCGCGATGAAGCACAACGAATCCTTGATGATGCTCGCGCACTTGCCGCTGATGAGCGCGCTGAAGTGGAAAGTTATATCGATGGCCGCCTAGCCACTCTCGAAGTAATCCTTAATAAAACTCTTGATGCGGTAGCCCGTGGCCGAGAGCGCCTAGATGGTGCAAACGATAAGGATGTCTTGTCTCAATTAGCTGATGACAAGTAATAAGCACTTAGTTAACCCGAGTTAATTAGCGAAGAGAAAATAGCCATGGCGCAACCTTCATCTAAGGCCTCACAGGTTTTTGCATTCAATACCCATGAACTCCCGCGTCGCGCGGGGGAGATGAAGGAATATCAATTAGATCTAGAAATTCTGGAACCAATTGGCGTTCCGCTGGTGAGCGTGCCCGCCGGCGATGTTATTGAGCTAGATCTGCGCCTGGAATCAGTTACTGAAGGAGTTTTATTAAGCGCCGATCTATATGCAATAGCCAAGGGTGAATGCATCCGTTGCCTTGATCCAGTTGAAATCACCGTTGAACGAAAGATTCAAGAGCTCTATCGCTATGAGCCAAGTAAAGATTCTGGCAAGAAGGGTAAGAAGTCCAAGCGCGCATCCGATGACGATCTGGATCTGGAAGAAGATGATGAGCTTTGGATGGATGGCAATGTGATGGATCTAGAGCCACCTATTCGAGATGCCGTAGTACTGGATCTGCCAATCAACCCGCTCTGCTCCGAAGATTGCCTCGGGCTCTGCCCCGATTGCGGCCAGAAGTGGGCGGATCTGCCAGATGACCACAAACACGAGGCGATTGACGCTCGCTGGGCAGGCCTGGCAGGACTGGATTTTAAGAAAACGGATGAATAAGGGATACTTACGCCCTAGCAGATTTAGATCCGATAAAGATTTAGACCTTCCAAATTAGCAGATGAAATAAACAGAGATTAAGGACGATTACCGTGCCAGTTCCAAAGCGAAAGATGTCTCGTTCGAAGA
>CAZKNQ010000126.1:0-3325 GCA_964554225.1 uncultured Candidatus Planktophila sp. | reverse complement strand
AAATTGCTGAGTCACCGTGCGGGTGCAACTTACCCATTACTTCACCGACAACACGGGCGCTCTTTACATGGCCGCGCTCTGGACGAAGTCCCATATCGGCCATCTGGTGCAAGATGCGGCGGTGTACAGGCTTTAAACCATCGCGCGCATCAGGAAGAGCGCGTGAGTAAATAACTGAGTATGCATATTCAAGAAATGATTCTGACATTTCAGATGAAACATCAATATCAACTATCTTGCCGGGGTATTCACCGGGCTTTGGACCACTTGCTTTTCCTGAGCTAGGCTTTTTTGCCTTGGTCGATGCTGCGGCTTTCTTCGCTGTTGCCATGCGCGCATTCTGCCAAGATAACACGCTAAATCGCGGTACCTACACGCGGTCTGCCGCCGACGATTGCAACACAACCTGCCGCTAACTCTCCACCTGCCTGTAAAGCAGCGGTTAAATCGTGGTTCTTCGAATATGAGGCGATAAATCCAGCGGCAAAACTATCTCCAGCCCCTGTTGTATCTACAACCGTTGTTGCAACCGCAGGAAGACTAATGGAATCAAAACCGCGTGCTTTGGCGATAGCGCCAGCAGAGCCACGTTTAATTACAACCACCTGTGAGAAATCAAGTAGGTAATCAAGGGCGCGTTCAATGTCAACTGAGCCCGTTAAGTAAATTGATTCTTCTTCATTTAGGAGTAAAAAATCCATCATTGAAAACCAGGTATGCAATTCTTTATCTGAAACATCTTTCATCGCACCAACAGATGCGGGATCAAAGTAAATTGGAAGCCCATCTGCTTTGATCTTTTCAATCATCGCCAAGACACCATCGCGGGCTAAGGGATTAAGTAACGCGTAACCTGAGATGTAAACGGCTTGAAATGCGGCCAGATCAGGTAGGTCTGTCACAGTTAAACGTGAATTCGCGCCCTTGTCAGGAAACATAGTGCGCTCACCTGATGAGTCAACGAGAACTACAACAACGCCGGATGTTTCACCTGGGATTACAAGATCTCCGTGGCTAACGCCTAGGGCATCGAATTCCGCAACTATCGCAGCGCCCGCCGGATCATCTCCAACGTGGCTAACTATGGTGCTCCGTGCATCAGTACGAGTTAACCAGGCCGCGACATTTCCGGCGGCTCCACCACTGCTGGTGCTGATGCGGCTTGCCGTGTCACTGCCGTAATTAATCTTTTGTGGAGAAACGTTTATGCGGGCGATGACATCGAGCATTACATCGCCGATACATAGAACGTTTATTGTCATTGACGAACCTAGTGTTGCTGCTTAGCAACGGCGATATCAGCGGCAAGTGCTGAGTTAGATTTAATGATTTCGATATTTACTGAAAGTGATTCGCCTTCGCTGGCGGTGTGGAAATGCTCAAGAAGGAAAGGCGTGACCGCTTTGCCGATGATGCCGGCTTTACGTGCACCGGCCAGCCCGCTCTCTAAGATCGCATCATGGCGCTTGCGATCCATCTCGTGCTTTACCGGATTTGCTACAACTAGCGCGCTCTTATTGGTCTTTAGCGCCTCACGTGAATGAATGATTTGCGCGATCTCGGTAGCGCTCTCAACACGGTGTTCGATAGTAAAGCCTGAATCGGTTAGGTAAAAACCTGGAAAGGCAGTTGTCTTATATCCAACGACGCCAATTGCAAGCGTTTCTAAACGTTCCAGAGTGGCTGCAACGTCGAGAATCGATTTAACTCCAGCGCAAACAACGGTGATATCTAGTTGTGAAAGCGCCGTCAGATCTGCCGACTCATCGAAAGTTTCATTGGCATCTCGGTGAACTCCACCTAAACCACCAGTTGCAAAGACTCGGATTCCCGCAAGTGCGGCTAAGTGTGCAGTTGCGGCAACCGTTGTTGCTGCACTCTTCTTGCTCGCCGAGATAATGGCTAAGTCACGACTAGATGCCTTAGCGATGTCATCACGATTAGCAATCGCTTTCAACTGGTCATCGGTTAAACCAATATGAACAACTCCATCAATGACTGCGATTGTTGCTGGAACTGCGCCGTGATCGCGGACGATATCTTCAACTTCACGGGCAACTTCTAAATTTTGTGGGCGTGGAAGTCCGTGGCTGATGATCGTTGATTCGAGTGCAACTAAAGGTTTTCCTTCAGCCAGCGCTGCAGCAACTTCTGGCGATGGAGTAAAGGGCATACGGTGGCTCATAAGCCCAACCTTACCCGTGAGAAGATACCTCCGTGCATCTCTCGCAAATCACTCCTTCGCTCTTTGCCAGCCTAGGTTTAAGTGATGCTAGCGATCAGATTAATTGTGGTGATAGCCCCAGCGGCCGCGAACTTCTATTTCTTGTAGACGGTTTAGGCGCAAACGCAGTTGAAAAGTTTTCTAGCTATATCCCAACCCTTTCGTCCTTGATTCGCCACGGTGCAGTTCGTACTTCTTTTCCATCTACAACTGCGACTAGCCTGGCAACGCTTACTACCGGCGTAAATCCTGGAACTCACGGAATGCTTGGTTATACCGTGCAAGTTCCGCGCAGTGGTGGTCGCATTCTTAACTCACTTAAGTGGGATGAACGCGTTGACCCAGCGATCTGGCAACCGATACCAACTTTATTCGAGCGCGCAACAGCTGCAGATATCAGCGTTACCCATGTTGCGGCCAAGCGTTATGAAGATACTGGTTTCACCCGCGCAGTCTTTCGTGGTGCAAATTACCGCGGCGCCAATATCCACGAAGATTTAGTAACCGAAACAGTTGAAGCGTTAAAGAAGGCGCCTTCATTTGTTTATCTCTATGTAAACGAACTAGATGTTGCAGGTCATAGCGACGGAGTAGGTTCAGAGAAATGGCTGGCTGCACTTGTCGCAATCGATCAACTAGTTGCGAACTTGTTAAAGAAACTGCCACGCAAAACTAGAATTTGGTTAACCGCAGATCACGGAATGATCAATGTCGGAGAAAAGATAGTTATCGGCCAAGAAAATGAATTAGCCACAGATATCGCAACGATTGCCGGCGAGCCTCGCGCCCGCCACCTTTATCTAGCAGATGGTGCTCCGCTTAGCGCACATAAAGAAGTGGCATCTCGTTGGGAAGAATACTTGGGGGAGAAGGCCACTATTTATCTACGTGATCAAGCGATTGCAGCAGGTTTATTTGGTAGCGATGTATCTCTAGATGCAGCAGATCGCATGGGTGATGTCATCGCCATTGCACATGGCGAGATGATTTTGATTGAGGCCGAACGTGAAAAGCAAGAAGGCGCAATGGTCGGCCACCACGGTGGTGTAACAGATATTGAAAGCTTTGTACCGCTGCTAACTCATGTAACGAGTTAGTTTT
>CAZKNQ010000125.1:0-3327 GCA_964554225.1 uncultured Candidatus Planktophila sp. | reverse complement strand
AAGTTGGCGTTGACGCTGCTCGTTACACCTTGATTCGTTATCCAGTTGATACTCCAATGGTTATGGATCTAGATATCTTGAAGCGCAACACCAATGAAAATCCGGTTTATTACGTGCAGTACGCACACGCCCGTATCGCAGCAGTCCTACGCAATGCCGCCGAATTAAATATCGCAAGCGGTCTAGATAACTTTGATCCCGCTCAGCTTTCACATGATCGCGAAAACGAACTCCTAGGTTCACTTGCCGAGTTCCCACGAATCGTGGCTAGCGCGGCCGAACTCCGCGAACCACATCGCATCGCACGATACTTAGAGGAATTAGCTGGGGTTTATCACGGCTTCTACGCAGATTGCCGCGTCTTGCCGATGGGGGATGAGCCGGCAACAGCGTTACACAGCGCGCGACTTAATTTATGTGCAGCAACCCTGCAAGTACTGAAGAATGGTCTCCTCTTACTTGGCGTCAGCGCGCCGGAGCGGATGTAACCATGTGGTCGAAGAACGTTTCTTTCACCTACGGTGAGCTCCACCTATCTGGCATCTCCGCAACAAAGTTGGCGCAAGATTTCGGCACACCAACATTCTTTATTGATGAAGATGATTTCCGCACCCGCGCAACAGGTTGGAATAACGCGCTACGCGATGAATTCGGTTCACATGCCGGCACGGTTTATTACGCGGCAAAGGCCTTTATTTCTACCGCAGTCGCAACTTGGGTAAAGGAGTGCGGCATCGGAATCGATGTCTGCACAGGTGGCGAACTTGCTGTTGCACTTGCCGGTGGAATCGATCCCCAGAAGATCGAAGTACATGGCAACAATAAATCGGTTGCGGAAATCGATCGCGCGGTAAACGTGGGCGTAAAGACGATTGTTATGGATTCAATCCATGAAATCGAACGTGTTGCCACGATCGCGCGTAAATATAAGAAAGTACAAGGCGTGATGCTCCGCCTCACGCCAGGTATTCAGGCACATACCCACGAATCAATTTCTACCGCCCATGAAGATGTGAAGTTTGGATTCTCAATTGCTAGCGGCGCCGCTTGGGCCGCGGTTGAAAAAGTCTTAAGCCACCCAGAACTAGAACTACGAGGATTCCATTCACATATTGGTTCACAGATCTTCGGAACCGATTCATTCCAGCTTGCGGCAGATCGTTTGATTGGGCTACTTGCAAAGTACCGCGATGTTTACGGCAAGGAACTTCCCGAACTTGATTTGGGTGGCGGATACGGAATTGCCTACTTGCCAGGCGATGAAACTTTGGAACCAGGTGAAGTTATGCCTGCTCTTCGCAGCGCTGTAACAGCTTCTTGCGAAAAACATAAGTTAAGTATTCCAACGATTTCGATTGAACCAGGGCGCGCCATTGTCGGGCCAACGACATTTACTTTGTATGAAGTTGGCACGACTAAAGATGTGGTTTTAGAGGATGGCAAGGTTCGTCGCTACATTTCTGTTGATGGTGGAATGAGTGACAATATTCGTCCTTCACTTTACGACGCTGAATATCATGCAGTAATTGCCCATCGCGCATCGTCTGCAGCGACAGTTAATTCACGCGTTGTCGGAAAGCATTGCGAGACCGGTGACATAGTTATCCGCGAGATTAATTTGCCAAGCGATATTGCACCTGGTGACTTGATTGCGATTCCGGCTACTGGCGCATATGGCCGCAGCATGGCGAGCAATTACAACCATGTGCCGCGTCCACCCGTAGTTGCAGTAAAAGATGGAAAAGCCCGCGTAATTGTGCGCCGTGAAAATGAGGAAGATCTGCTCGCACTTGATGTGAAAGAATAGGCAGATGAGCCCAGCAGATAAACCAGTACGTATCGGCATGCTCGGATGTGGCGTGGTCGGCAGTTCTGTCGCGCGCTTGTTACTTGCTGATACCGACGAGCTCTCCACCCGAGCTGGCGTGAAGATGGAGCTCTCACGTATCGCGGTTCGCACAATTAAGCCTTACGAAGGTATTAACCCAAAACTCTTTACAACAGATCCATTCTCAATTGTTAACGATCCCGAGATTGATCTAATCATCGAAGTCATGGGTGGAATCGAGCCTGCGCGTGAATTAATTATGACTGCGATCGAAAATCGTAAATCTGTTGTTACCGCAAATAAAGCGCTACTTGCTAGCCATGGCGCTGAAATGTTTACCGCCGCCTATGCCAAGGGTGAAGATATTTATTACGAAGCATCTGTTGCAGGTGCGATCCCAATTATTCGTCCGTTGCGTGATTCACTCGCCGGTGATTTTGTAACTCGTCTAATGGGAATCGTAAATGGAACAACAAATTACATCTTGACCAAGATGCATGAAGATGATCGCGAGTTTGCTGATGTTTTGAAAGAGGCACAAGCCCTGGGATATGCCGAGGCAGATCCAACCGCAGATGTTGAAGGCTTCGATGCCGCAGCAAAGGCGGCGATCCTGTCAGGCCTTGCCTTCCACACTCGCGTAACAGTTGACGATGTCTACCGTGAAGGTATTTCTAAGATCACTTTGGAAGATGTAAAGATCGCAAAATCAATGGATCACGTCATTAAGTTACTCGCGATCGCAGAGTTGACTCCCGCGGATGAAATTTCAGTGCGCGTTCACCCAGTTATGTTGCATAAGAGCCACCCTTTGGCTTCAGTACGAGATGCTTACAACGCAGTATTTGTTGAGGCAGAATCTGCAGGATCGCTAATGTTCTATGGTCGCGGCGCAGGTGGTGCACCAACTGCATCAGCAATTCTTGGAGATGTAGTCGCGGTCGCACGCCACATCGCACTCAACTCAGTCGGCCAGCGCGAGACTGATTATGCAGACCGCGATATTGCACCTATCGAATCAACTAAAACTAAGTTCTTAATCCGCCTAGAAGTTGCTGATAAAGCAGGTGTATTGGCTGCAATAGCAACAACTTTTGCTAACCATGGCGTATCTATTCAGACTGTTAACCAGGCAGGACGTAATGACGATGCTGAAGTCACAATCGTTACCCACTTAGCTACTGAAGGCGAACTTAAGGCAACCGTTGAGTCTTTGAAGAAGATGGACGCCGTGCAAAATATTTCAAGTGTTATCCGCGTAGAAGGAGCGATGAGCGCATGAGTCTTTTCAAGTCAAAGAAATCTGGCGCGCATCAATGGCGCGGAGTAATCGAGGAATACCGCGATCGCTTGCCAGTATCTGCCAAGACTCCTGTAGTCTCACTGCGCGAAGGTGGCACACCACTTATCTACGCATGCTATTTATCTGAACTACTTGGCAACGATGTCTGGTTAAAGTACGAAGGCATCAACCCAACTGGTTCATTTAAAGATCGCGG
>CAZKNQ010000124.1:0-3352 GCA_964554225.1 uncultured Candidatus Planktophila sp. | reverse complement strand
TAATCCATTGCGCCAACGCCAACGATTAAGCCTTGTCCTTGCACCAAACGTGGCACTGAGTGAACGGTGCCGATGGTGCCTGGGTTTGTTAGCGAGACAGTTGTTCCTGCGTAATCTTCAACGGTAAGTGCACCGGCGCGGGCCTTCTTAACGATCTCTTCATAGGCAACCCAGAACTGACCGAAATCTAAAGCCTCGCATCCCTTAATGGATGGAACGAGTAGTTGACGGGTTCCATCTGGCTTTGCCAAGTCGATCGCAATACCAAGGTTGATATGTTCTGGCTTTCCAAGTGCTGGCTTGCCATCTACTTCGCCATAGAAAGCGTTCATCTCTGGCATTGCACGAAGCGCCTTGATCATTGCGTAAGCGATGATGTGAGTAAATGAAACTTTTCCACCGCGGGTGCGCTTTAAGTGATTGGTAATAACAGTGCGGTTATCGATCATCAACTTTGCAGGAATTGCGCGCACACTTGTTGCAGTTGGAACTGATAGCGATGCTTCCATTGATGCAACAACACGACCTGCAACTCCGCGAAGTGGTTCCATGGTTGCAGCATCTGGAGTAATCAAAATTGGCGCAGGTTTAACTGGTGCTTGTGCCGGAGCTGGTGTTGAAACAACAGGTGCGGCAGCAACAGGTGCTGGTGCAGAAACTGGAGTGGATGTAACTGGTGCTGCCAAAGTTGATGGCGCTGGTGTTAAAACTTGTTGCGTTGCTTTTGGAATTGGTGGAACTGGTGGAGTTCCCGCTTTGGGCGCGCTTGTTGTTGCAGCTGCACCTGGGTTATAAGTCTTAAAGAATTCAATCCATGAAGGTTCGACAGAAGTTGGATCGGCTTGGTAACGCTCGTACATCTCTTCGACGAGCCAATCATTGGCTCCGAAATCTGCCGACACTGGCACTCCTTCTTGCTTTTATTAGTTACTAAAGCAGGCTAAGACTATCGGCTGAGCCGAGCCTGAATAAATCCCGTTTCGCCAACTCTGAGCGCGATATTGACCACAGCCAGACTCAGCGCGACATCTGGCCGCAGGATTGGCAGAGTTGGCGCATGAACTCAGCGAATCCAGCCTCTCCAATCCAGACGTCATTGCGCCCACTAGCTGTTGTTAGTGGTGGCAGCCGTGGGCTGGGCTTTGAAACTGCGCGGGGGTTGGCAGCACGTGGCTATGACTTGGCGCTGATCGCTAAAGATCCGGCACGATTAAGCGCTGCGAAAGATCAACTCCTTTCAGAATTTTCCACTTCGCAATCTGGCTTAAACATCACAACGCATGCCGCAGATTTAGAGAGCCAAGAAGTTACTCGTAAAGTCGCTGAAGAAATCACCGCATCACTGCCAACGCCACAAGTAATGGTTCTAGCACATGGCGTGATGAGCGAGAAGATGTCGAAGACTTTGCGAACAACAGATGCCGAATGGAATCGCGTAATGGCGATTAACTTAGATTCTGTCTTCACATTAGTAAATGTGATTGCACCTGCCATGGCCGATGCACGCAAAGGACGAGTAGTTATCTACTCCGCATGTTTAGGTCGCATGTCAGGACCCGGAAATGCCGGTGGACTTGCACCGTATCGAATTAGCAAAGCTGGCGTTAACGCACTCGTTAGAAACTTGGCACATGAAACTGGACTTGGCGCTCGCGGATTTTATGTTGATGCGATCTGCCCAAATCATTCGCGCACAGATATGGGTGGCCCTGATGCACCGCGTAGTGCAGAAGAAGGCGCTGAGACCGCTATCTGGTTGGCAACTGCAGATATTTCAGAACGTGGAACCGAACAAGTAACGGGACTACTTTGGGAAGATAGAAAGATCGTTCCCTTTTAAACCAACCTGTTTTAAATTATTTACGCGATTCTGGAATTATTGTCACTGCAAAATAGAGCACTGGGATTGCAAGTAATAACAATGGAATGGCACCTATTAAGAAGCCACCCTCGAATTGATATTTAACAACGCCCAAAACAATTAAGTTTGCAAAGACTGCCGGCCCGCGGCCCCAATTCTTTTTCTGAGCAAATGCGCGCCCACATGCCAATAACCCAAGGCCACCTGCCAATGAGAAGAGCAGCACTCCAGCCAATGGCGGGATCTCACGATCTTCATGGGTAATTCCCATTACGCCGACCCAGACACCTAGGGCTAACACGACTGCACCTTCTATATAGAGAAGGGTTGACGCGATGGAGCGCTTACGCGCTTGCTTGGCAGGATCTGTGTTCATAAGTCGGAAGGGTAGCAGGATGGTTTTTTCGCATGATGGTTTGCGTGATTCATTGACTCGCGTAGCTGCGCCACCTTTCTTCTATGAGAGTTTAAAAAGAGAGATCTCACTTTCTGAGCGGAGTGAAAGCACTATTACTGTGGTGACGTTTAGAT
Source organism: uncultured Candidatus Planktophila sp. (assembly GCA_964554225.1). GTDB lineage: Bacteria > Actinomycetota > Actinomycetes > Nanopelagicales > Nanopelagicaceae > Planktophila. Next base: position 960 of record CAZKNQ010000124.1, on the reverse strand, counting down.
TGCATTCAGAGCAACCGATTTATGACTATCCACTTATTGCCTTCTCCGAAATCGCAGGGAGAGCGCTCCGTCTAGAAGATCACATAGCGCGAATGGGTATCAATAATTTTGTTATTTTAATTACTGGGGATAGTGAGGTCGCGAACCAAATATGTGCACGAATTTCTTCAAAGTGGACCTTGGAAGGCGTACCTGGGATCTCCCTACATTACGCATGGATTTCACATGACGGAGGCGAAAGCGCCTTGGATTTTTTAAATCGACTCGATGCTCAGGATTTAAAAACTACTTCCTTCTAATTTATCCACATCTTTGTAACAAAACCGCCTTAATTATTTATCAAGTTCTATCTTCACGCCATGGAAATGGATGTCGCCTTTGGGCCAATCGCAGAGTTCATTTCTGATAAAACTGTTGAAGAAATCTGGATAAATTCACCACAAAGAATCTTTATCGCCCGTGCAGGAAAGAGTGAGTTAACTAATCTCATTCTCTCATCTGATGAAGTTTCACAACTAGTAGACCGCCTTCTTATCTGGAGCGGAAGACGTCTTGATCTCTCACACCCATTCGTTGATGCACGACTTCCGGATGGTAGCCGCCTGCACGTGGTGATCCCCGAAATCACCGCTGAACACTGGACCGTAAATATCAGAAAACATTTAATGCGCCATTTGTCCTTGCAGGATTTAGCAGAACTTGGCGCGCTAAATGATGTTATGGCATTGGCACTAAACAATGCGGTTCGCGCTGGATTGAACATTTTAGTAAGTGGTGGGACTCAATCTGGAAAAACAACCATGCTAAACGCACTCGTATCGGCAACTCCTTTAGGACAGCGAGTTATAACGATTGAGGAAGTCTTTGAGCTGAAGCCAATTTTGCCCGACCTGGTTGCGATGCAGACACGCGGAGAAAATTTGCAGGGTGAAGGCGCGATTCCACTTAGAAAACTTATTA
>CAZKNQ010000123.1:0-3408 GCA_964554225.1 uncultured Candidatus Planktophila sp. | reverse complement strand
TTGCGCTCACCAAATCTTTACTTGATAAAAAGATCTGGGCAGTTAGAGTTCATAGCGTGAAACCTCATAAAGATTTAGTTGTGAACCATGGCTGATTTAATTCGCCTCACTGGAATTAAAGGTTTTGGTTATCACGGAGTCTTTGAAGAAGAGCGCGCCAATGGGCAAGATTTCTATGTAGATGTTGAACTTGAAGTCGACCTTACTCGAGCAAGTGTTAGCGATGATGTAAAAGACACAATTAACTACGCGGAAGTTACTGATTTAGTTGTTGAAGAAATTACAACAAATCCTGTTTCGTTAATTGAAAAATTGGCCGGCCGTATCGCAGAACGAATTAAGATCACTTTTGCTCAAGCCGCACGAGTAACTGTCACAGTACATAAACCACAAGCTCCAGTATCCGCTGCAGTTAAAGACATTTCGGTCACCATCTCACGATGAAAGCGGTAATCGCGCTAGGTGCAAATATCGGAGATCCCAAAGCACAGATGGATCTAGCGGTAGCGATGTTGCGCGAGGCCACAGAAGTAATCTCTGTATCTGAGTATTTCTCCACCAAACCTGTTAGCGATATCGAGCAACCTGATTACTTAAATGCAGTCTGTATCCTTGAAAGCGAACTACCCGCGATGGATCTGCTTTCACTACTTCACGGCATCGAAAAAGCACTTGGTAGGCAGCGCCTTGAAAAATGGGGACCACGCACTATTGATTTAGATTTGATTCAATATGGATCACTCTTGAGTTCTGCTGATGAGTTGAAGCTGCCGCACCCGCGCGCACATGAAAGACGCTTCGTTCTTGAACCTTGGATTTCGATTGATCCTGAGGCGATTCTTCTTACCCATGGCAAGATTTCTGAGCTTTTGGTGCAATTGCCGTAAAGCCTTAAACTTATCTTCATCACCGCCCGGTACCTGAAAGGACTGGAGCCAAGATCATGAAGATAGTCACTAGTTCTACCGAACTCGCTGACGGCTGCGCATTTGTTCCGACAATGGGCGCGCTTCATCAAGGCCATGCTTCGCTCTTTAAATTAGCGCGTGAAAAATCTGATTTTGTTGTGGCCAGCATCTTTGTAAATCCTCTGCAATTCGAAGATCAAGAAGAGTTAAGTAAATATCCAAAAACCCCAGATCGCGATATGGAATTAGCCAAAGAATCTGGCGTTACCCATCTCTGGCTACCTGCTTACGAAGAGATTTATCCTGCAGGCTTTGCCAAGCGTTCTGCTGGCGCTTTAGGAGATATCTATGAAGGCTCATCTCGTTCTGGACACTTTGATGGCGTTGTAACGGTTGTTGCAAGGTTATTTGAATTAGTTAGACCAAAAACTGCGATCTTTGGTGAGAAAGATTTTCAGCAGTTAACACTTATTCGAAAGCTCATCACAGAGCTCAAATCAGATATTGAAATAATTGCTGCGCCAACAATTCGTGAATCCGATGGCCTTGCGATGTCATCTCGCAATGTGCGATTAGATGAAAGATCACGAGAGCGATCACTAGTTTTGTATCGCGCACTAAGCGCTGCAGCGCTATCTTTAGATCTAGATACCGCACGAACAGCTCTGCAATCGGTAGCTAGTTCACAAGAAGGCTTCGACTTGGATTATGCCGAGATCATCGATGAACAAGATTTTTCAAAGGCTATAGATTCCACTGTAAATAAGCGTGCGATTATCGCCGGTTGGCTAAATGGGGTGCGTTTGATCGACAATATGGAGATGAAGTTAGGGGATGTGCGATGAAGTTGTTAGCGCCCGCTCCTGGCTGGACGGCCCAAGCAGATGTAATCGTTGTTGGTTCTGGAATCGCTGGGTTAACTACCGCTCTACAGGCGCGCACTTATGGACTTTCAGTTTTGATTGTTACTAAATCAAAGGTCGATGAAGGCTCTACTAAATGGGCACAAGGCGGTATTGCTGCAGCGCTGGGTCCGGGAGATACACCTGATCAACATTTGAAAGATACATTGGTTGCGGGCGCTGATTTATGCGATGAAGAAGCTGTTCGCGTACTTGTTACCGAAGGACCAGAAGCGGTTCGCAAGTTAATCGAGCGCGGTGCAATCTTTGATACTGAAGCAAGCGGTGAAATCTCACTAACGCGCGAAGGCGGACATCTACGCAATCGCATCTTGCATGCTGGTGGTGATGCAACAGGTGCTGAAGTTTCGCGCGCACTTCTTGCCGCTGTTCATGATGATCCAGAAATTGAAGTCGTTGAACATGCACTTGTATTAGATGCAATTAAAGATGCCAGTGGTTCTGTTTGTGGCGTTACCTTGCACGTGATCGGTGCTGGTAGCCGCGATGGTGTTGGACGTGCTCTCGGTAAGGCAGTTGTGCTTGCAACTGGTGGACTTGGACAAGTTTTTGCTCAGACAACCAACCCGTCAGTTTCAACCGGCGATGGAGTTGCCTTGGCGCTTCGCGCCGGCGCAAAAGTTGCCGACGTAGAATTCATTCAATTCCATCCAACCGTTTTATGGCTGGGCGATAACACCCAAGGTCAGCAGCCGCTAATTAGCGAAGCGGTCCGTGGTGAAGGCGCTTATCTACTTAACGATGCAGGCGAACGCTTTATGGTTGCTGAACATGAATTAGCGGAACTGGCACCGCGCGATGTTGTCGCAATCGCATCTATGCGCACTATGAATAAAACTGGCGCACATCATGTCTGGTTAGATGTTCGACACTTAAGCGGTTTTGAAGCTCGCTTCCCAACTATCCACGCATCTTGCATCGCAAATGCAATTGATCCCGCAAAAGATTTGATCCCAGTTGCTCCTGCTTCACATTACGCATCAGGCGGAGTTCGCGTTGACTTAAATGGCCGTACCAGCGTCAAAGGTCTATATGCCTGCGGTGAAACCGCATGTTCTGGGGTTCATGGCGCTAACCGTTTGGCTTCAAATTCGCTGCTTGAAGGCTTGGTTTTCAGCGCACGAATTGCTGCAGATATCGCAGGTAATCTGCCCGAACATAGCGAACCGGTTGAGAATAATTCTGAAAGCGTTCTGTTAGATCCAGAAACGCGTCGCGAGCTGCAGCTAAGTATGAGCCGCGGTGCTGGCGTTTTGCGTTCCTCTGATTCGCTATTGCAAACCAGCGCTGATCTAACACGTATTCAAGATCGCACAAGTATGAATCCATGTGTTGAGGCCTGGGAGACAACTAACCTCTTCCAACTTGCGCAAGCAATTCTTAAAGCAGCGCTGATCCGCCAAGAAACGCGCGGTTCGCATTGGCGAGAAGATTTTCCTGAGACACAGAACAACTGGCGAAAGCGCATCGTGCAACAGTTAGATCAACGCGGGAACTGGATGACGACGTATCAGGAGGTAGGAAAGTAATGTCTCTTTCTAAATTCATTTTCCAGCAATAATAAAAGCAGTCAAAAT
>CAZKNQ010000122.1:0-3409 GCA_964554225.1 uncultured Candidatus Planktophila sp. | reverse complement strand
GGCGCTGGCACATCAACCTTCATGGTGCCACTTGCGGTTGGTATATCTCTGATCGGCGTCTGGGGCTCTTACTACGGCTCAGATAAATTAGTTTTAAAGATGACCGGTGCCAAGTTAATTCAGCGCGAAGATAACCCTGAACTCTTTAATGTGATAGAAGAAGTTGTAATCGCAAGTGGACTTCCAATGCCACAGGTTGCAATTGTGGTCGACACCGCACCAAACGCTTTTGCAACAGGTCGCGATCCAGATCATGCGCTAATTGCATTTACTACTCGCATCTTAGAAGTTATGGATCGCGACGAGCTGCAAGGAGTTATTGCTCACGAAATGTCGCACGTTGCCAACCGCGATACTTTGGTTTCAGCAGTTGCTGCAACAACTGCAGGAGCAATTGCGATTTTGAGCGATTTTCTAATGCGCATGATGTGGTTCGGCGGCGGACGTCGCGATCGCGATAGCAACGCAAATCCCGTACTTCTTATAGTTTCGCTCTTTGTTTTAATCCTGGCGCCAATTGCCGCAACACTGCTCAAGAGCGCTATTTCGCGCCGCCGTGAATCTCTCGCTGATGCAACCGCTGTTTCATTTACCCGTAACCCCGCTGGACTGCGTAAGGCACTTGAAGTACTCGCCGCAGATTCAACAGTGGTGCATCAGAAATCAAATGCCGTTGCACATATCTGGATCGAATCTCCGCTAGATGGAAAAGCAGTTTCCAAGATGTTTTCGACCCACCCACCAATCGAGGAGCGCATCGCAACTCTGCGCGCTATGGAGTCTCTAGGAAACTAACTTCCCAATGGGAAGAAGAGGGTAAATACAGCGCCTTTCCCAACTTCAGATTCAACGCTTACTTGGCCAGCATGGGCGCGCATAACCGCATCAACAATGGAAAGTCCTAAACCAGTTCCTTCGCCATCTGTGCGAACGCGTGATGCATCGGCGCGATAGAAACGCTCAAAGATTCGCGCTTGATCTGCTTCCGTTAAACCAGGGCCGTTATCTGCAATTCGAATACGAACCCCATCGGTATCTTGCTTTACCGAGACATCGATAACCGTTCCAGCAGGTGTATGAGTACGCGCATTTGCAAGTAAGTTTGCGACCACTTGATGAATTCGATCTTTATCACCAAGTGCGTAAATCTCTTCAGAATGTTCATCAAAGTTAACGATGTGATTTTGTCCCGCAGCACGCGCCGAAGCAACTGCCTCGGAAACAACTTGTGTGAGGTTTACCGGATCTGATTTCATTTCGCGTGATTGATCAAGGCGCGCCAAGAGCAATAGATCTTCAACAAGTGAACCCATTCGCTTTGATTCGTTCTCGATACGGCCAATTAGCTCTTTCGTCTTCTCTTCACCACTAACGGCTCCTTGGCGGTGAAGTTCGGCAAAGCCGCGAATCGCAGTTATTGGCGTGCGAAGTTCGTGCGAAGCATCGGCAACAAAACGACGTAGTTTGCTCTCGCTTTCTAAGCGCGCAGCGAATGATTCTTCAATGCGGCCCAACATCGTATTTAATGTACTTACCAAGCGACCGACTTCGGTATTTGGTTTTACATCTGGCAGACGCGCCGTGAGATCCCCCTCAGCAATACGTTCGGCGGTTGCCTCAACATTGGCAAGTGGCTTAAGTCCGACAGTTATCACTTTGCGCGAAGCCAGTGCGATGAAGAAGATCATCACAAACCCAATCAGAATAAATAAACCCTGCAATCGAGCCAAGATACGATCGATATCTTCAAATGAATGTGCAACGACTACGCGCCCTAAACCAGATGGCAGAGGTTGCGAAAGAACCCGGAAGTCATGTTCGTCGGTTTCGATAGTAAAAGGGCGATTGCCATATTTAGCGGTCTTTTCTGGCGTAATTGCGCTTAAATAACTAGTGATCTCGGTGGCATTTAAATCCCCACCAATCTGACCGAGCACAATGCCTGCTGGTCCAATTAAAGTGACCGATGTAGCAGTTGGAATACTGCGAAGAGGGCGCACTTGCACTGCGCGAGCTTCGCCTCTTCCATCTCCGTCATCATCTCCGTCATCATCTGATTCAATTCCGCCACGTTCAAGTCTTGGAATAGATCCACCGGCAATGCTTAAAAGTTCGTTATCTACTTCTTGGGTTAAGTAAGTTCGAAGTAGCGTTTGTGCGGCGATATCAGATGCCACAACACCTAAGGTAGAAAGCAGAACCACACCTAGGGTCAGGCGGTTGAGCAGACTCCAGCTAGAAAAGGATGGCATTCCTCATACTACTTCGCTGCAGGCAAACGCAGGCGGTAACCAACGCCGCGAACAGTGTGAATAAGTGGTGGATCGAAGATATCGATCTTCTTGCGTAGGTACGAGATGTAAGTTTCAACAATTCCGGCATCACCGCGGAAATCGTATTGCCATACATGATCAAGGATTTGAGATTTAGAGACAACGCGATCAGCGTTAATCAACAAGTAACGCAAAAGTTGAAATTCGGTTGGAGACATTTCGAGTAATACTCCGCCACGGCGAACTTCGTGAGTAGCCTCATTGAGCTCGAGATCAGCAAAGCGAATCTTTTCATCATCAGTATTTATTTCTGCAACACCGATACGTCGCAATAGTGCACGCAGGCGCGCAACAAGTTCTTCCAAACTAAATGGTTTAGTCATGTAATCATCGCCACCGATTGTTAAACCAGCGACTTTATCTTCCATGCCATCTTTAGCGGTTAAGAAAAGAACTCCAATATTTAAACCTTCACTGCGCAATTGGCGACAAACTTCAAAACCATCTGAATCTGGAAGCATCACATCGAGTACGACTGCATGGGGCTTAAATTCTTCAGCCACGGTTAACGCTTGAGAGCCGGTTGCAGCGGTGCGAACATCAAAACCGACAAAGCGCAGGCTGGTTGAAATTAAGTCGCTAATACTGGATTCATCGTCAACGACCAGAATTCGGTAGTTGGTGTTATCAGAACTCTTAGGCATGTCTTGAGAATGCTCTCATGGCCTGAGAAAAGACTGAGAAAAGGTGTAAAAATTATCGCCATTTACTCAGGCGATGACGCTTCGCTCTATCGCCATTTACCCGGTCGATTACGCTGCGCTTATCTCCACTTAGTTGCGAGGCTGAATCCCACCCCAATAAAGCTAAAGCCGATAATCATGTTCCATGCGCCGATACCCGGAATTGGGTAGGTGGTCTGGCTTACGTAGAAAATAACGATCCAGAAGAGGCCGATTAGGAAGTTGGCGACCATAACTGGAGCAAGCCAACTTGGGCTTTCAATTGGGCCGTGTGGCTCAGCGTCAAAGACCTGCTCTTCGTGAGCGTGCTTTTCTTGAACCTTTTTACGCAATTTCGACTTAGGCATAGGCAGAAGGCTACATGGAAAATGCGATCCTGGAAACTGCAGCACT
>CAZKNQ010000121.1:0-3433 GCA_964554225.1 uncultured Candidatus Planktophila sp. | reverse complement strand
TATCAATATCTATCTGCGGCCCAAAACCAATTCGAAACTATTGTCGCCGATGTTTACACGATGTACGAAAAACGTCTGCAGCAGGCCAACGCTTTAGATTTCGATGATTTGATTATGAAGACCGTGCAGGTCTTGCAACAATTCCCCGAAACCAAGGCCCGCTTTCGATCCCGCTTTCGCCACATCCTTGTAGACGAATACCAGGACACCAACCACGCACAATATGTTTTAGTTAAAGAGCTCACTGGCACCGAAGGCGACGGCTTTCCAGTTGCCGAGCTCTGCGTTGTTGGCGATGCCGATCAATCGATCTATGGTTTTCGCGGGGCAACGATCCGCAACATCTTGCAGTTCGAAGTTGATTACCCGAACGCTGCCACCGTCTTGCTCGAACAAAATTATCGTTCAACGCAAAATATCCTCAACGCAGCCAATGCCGTTATTACCCAAAATGAATCTCGCAAAGAGAAGAACTTGTGGTCTGATGCTGGTGCTGGCGCGCCACTAGTTGGTTATGTCGCAGAATCTGAATATGACGAAGCTGAATTCGTAAAGTCTGAGATTCGCTCACTGCAAGATATGGGTTACTCAAATCCCGGAGATACTGCGGTTTTCTATCGCACAAATGCCCAATCTCGTATCTTTGAAGAAATCTTCATGCGCGCTGCAATTCCCTATAAAGTCGTTGGTGGCCTGCGTTTCTATGAACGTAAAGAAGTTAAAGACCTTCTTGCATATCTGCGCGTGCTAGCTAATCCAGATGATGAAGTCTCACTACGCCGCATTATCAACTTTCCAAAGCGCGGCATTGGCGATCGCGCACTTGAGGAAGTAGAAATATTCTCGCAAGCCAACGGCATCTCTTTCTGGCAGGCGCTCTTACGTGTTGATGAGGCGAAGAGCGTTCCCAATAAAGCAGCGCAATCCATCGGCACATTTACCTCAATGCTTACCGCCCTTTCTGTACTAGTTGAAGCAAAGACCAAGCCATCTGTGATTATCGAAGCAGTTCTTGAGCAATCAGGTTTGCTCACCGAACTTGAAGCGAGCACAGATCCGCAAGATGAAGTACGAGTTGAAAACTTAAAGGAACTTGTCTCGGCATCAATGGAATATGAGGAGCGTCCCTTTGAAGAGCTCGGCGAAGATGAAGAAATTTCACTCTCAGGATTCCTCGAAAAAGTTTCGCTCGTTGCCGATGCAGATGAAATTCCAGATGGAGAGGATCATGGGGGAGTTGTTACCTTGATGACTCTGCACACTGCAAAGGGTCTGGAATTCCCAACAGTATTTCTCACCGGCATGGAAGATGGAATCTTTCCGCATGCACGAACTTTGGATGATCCAAAAGAGATTGAAGAAGAACGTCGCTTGGCATACGTTGGTTTAACGCGCGCCGAAAAACGTCTCTATATTTCTCGCGCGGAATATCGCTTAACTTTCGGAACTCCTAAATACAACCCTGGTTCACGCTTCTTAGATGAAATTCCAACCGATTTAATCGAATGGAAGAACGAAGCGCGTTCCTCATCTGCATCTTCAAGTTCTGGACTTCGCCGTCGTACTCCGACAACACCTCCGCCAAGAGCGACCGGTAAAACATCTTCTGCGATGGTTCTTGAAGTTGGTCAGCGTGTGTCACATGACACATTCGGTCTCGGCACCGTTGTGGCGCTAGCGGGTGAAGGCGATAAATCTGAAGCCACGATCAACTTTGGCCAATATGGCGAAAAACGCCTCTTGCTGCGCTATGCCCCGGTTGTGGTTTTGTAGCCTTTCGCAAGGATTAGGATTACCCACATCCGCTAGCACAAAGACGAGCTAGTAATTCTTCGAATGGTTGTTATCTGTGGATCTCTTTGAATATCAAGCACGTGACCTCTTTGAAAAGCACAACGTTCCGGTTCTCGGCGGCGCTGTTGCAACAACCGCTGACGAGGCATTTGCTGCAGCATCTGCCATGGGTGGAAAAGTTGTCGTTAAAGCACAAGTAAAAGTTGGCGGTCGCGGAAAAGCTGGCGGTGTAAAACTTGCAGTTGATGCAAACGATGCCAAAGAGAAAGCCGGCGCCATTCTTGGAATGGATATCAAGGGCCACACAGTTCACAAAGTGATGATCGCGCAAGCTGCGCCAATTGTGGACGAGTACTACATCTCAATTTTGCTGGACCGTTCAAACCGCACATTCCTTGTAATGGCATCTGTTGCCGGCGGAATGGATATCGAAGAAGTTGCACACACCGCTCCTGAAAAGTTGGCCAAGGTTCCGGTCACTGCAGTTGAGGGAATATCACTTGCCAAGGCGAAGGAAATTGTTGCCCAGGCAAAGTTTCCTGCAGATATTGCAGATCAAGTTGCCGATGTTCTTGTAAAACTATGGGAGACCTTCCAATCTGAAGATGCAACTCTCGTTGAAGTTAACCCACTCGTTAAGACTGAAGATGGCCGCATCGTTGCTCTCGATGGCAAAGTGACTCTCGATGACAATGCAGAATTTCGCCAACCAACACATGAGGCGCTTGTAGATCACGATGCGGCAAATGCGCTCGAATCCGCAGCAAAAGAAAAAGGCCTTAACTACGTAAAGCTTGATAACGGTCAGGTCGGAATCATCGGAAACGGTGCTGGTTTGGTTATGTCAACGCTCGACGTTGTTGCCTATGCCGGTGAAAAGTTCGGCGGAATGCGCCCAGCTAACTTCCTCGACATCGGAGGCGGTGCATCTGCACAGGTTATGGCCGATGGACTTTCAATTATCTTGGGCGATCCAGATGTGAAGAGCGTATTTGTAAATGTATTTGGCGGAATCACTGCATGTGATGCTGTTGCAAATGGCATTGTGCAAGCACTCGAACTACTAGGCGCCAAGGCAACAAAGCCAATAGTTGTGCGCCTTGATGGCAACAACGTTATTGAAGGTCGCGCAATCTTAAAGGCCGCCAATCACCCGTTGATTGAGCAGGCCGAAACTATGGATGGAGCAGCATCACGCGCTGCAGAATTGGCGGCAAAGTAATGGCTATCTTTATCAATTCTGCAAGCAAGGTAATTGTTCAGGGAATGACTGGTTCCGAAGGAACCAAGCACACTCGTCGCATGTTGGCTTCCGGCACCAAAGTTGTTGGTGGCGTGACGCCAGGTAAAGGCGGACAAAGCGTTGATATCGATGGCCATCAACTTCCGGTCTTTAACACTGTTGCTGAAGCGATGGCTGCAACTGGCGCAAATGTTTCAGTTGTCTTCGTTCCGCCAAAGTTTGCAAAGGCTGCGGTCATCGATGCTATTGATGCCAAGATGCCGCTAGTTGTTGTGATCACTGAAGGAATTCCAGTTCATGACTCTGCATACTTTTATGCATACTCACTTCAAAAGGGCACAACTCAGATCATCGGGCCAAACTGTCCAGGTCTGATCAGCCCAGAACAGTCAAATG
>CAZKNQ010000120.1:0-3453 GCA_964554225.1 uncultured Candidatus Planktophila sp. | reverse complement strand
GGTCAACCAATTACTAGTTATGCATCATCATCAGGGGGCGCTGCTTCTTATCGCAGATTAGCCCGTGAACTAATTGCCCGAGGAGGCGCACGATGACACGTAGAGCAAGCTTGCCTGGAGCAGATGAACTCTTCCGCGCGAATACACCAGCACTAAGTGCAGTTCGCCAAGTTGTTGAAGAAGCCCAAGAAGTAAGTAAGCCGATAGGTGTTGCACCTGCAACTCCGAAGACAAAGAAAGGCGTTCGCTCAACGCCTCGTCGTCGCGTTACAACTGTTGATCGTTCACCATCTGGTCGCGAAAAGCATGACGAGAAAATTACGGTTTATCTATCTCCAGATGAACTCTTTGATCTCGATCAAGCACGCCTTACTCTGCGTGGCGATCTAGGACTTGCCGTAGATCGTGGTCGCATTGTTCGCGAATCAATCGCAGTTATCGTTGCTGATCTTGAAGCTAAAGGCGATCAGTCAATTCTTGCTCGTAGACTTCGCGGAATTTAATTAGCGCGCGGGTGCGCGGTTGCATAAGCTTCGCGCACTTTATCAATCGTGATCAGGGTATAAATCTGTGTCGTAGTTACAGATGCATGCCCAAGTAACTCTTGCACCACGCGAATATCGGCACCACCATCTAGCAAGTGCGTTGCATAGGAGTGTCTAAAGACGTGTGGAGAAACTTTTCCGGATAAGCCAGTTGAATCTGCGGCATCCGAAATCATCTGCCAGGCGCTTTGTCTGGATAGACGGCTCCCCCGTTGATTTAAGAAAAGCGCCATCTCAGCCCTTGCTGATTTACTCTTGGTTAAAAGGCTCGGTCTTACACGAACTAAATACTCATCTAGAGCGTTCTTTGCGAAACTTCCGAGGGGAACGATCCGTTCTTTTGATCCTTTACCTCTCAACTTCAGAGTTGTTATGGATTGACCTTCGATATCACTCTTTGCAAAATCATTTATGTCGATTCCGACGATCTCACTTACACGAGCCCCCGTGCCATAGAGGAGTTCAATAATTGCGTGGTCACGGAGTGAGATTGGATCCCCCTCACGTTTCGTTGAATCAATTAGTGAAGTTATCTCCTTGATGGTGAGCGCCTTAGGTAGGCGGCGGGGTACTTTTGAACTTGCCACTGCGCTAACAGGATTATTTGTTGAAAACTCTTGGGCCAAATATTTGTAAAGACTTTTTAAGGCGGAGATATTTCGATTGATGCTGGTGACGGCTAGGCCCAAACTTTTAAGCAAAACTTCGAAATCTACGATTTCCTTCTCGGTAAGTTGTTCAAAATCCAACTTTTCTTTCGCAAGAAAATCGGAGAATTTAGCGAGATCTCTTCTATACGCCGAGATTGAGTTGCTGGATAAACCGCGTTCAATAGTTAGATGATCAAGAAAGGATTGAAGCGCGTTCTCAAACTTCATAACCATGAGCCAGGGCTACTGCGTTATAGCGAATCTTTCCGGCATGAACATTCAGCCCGCGATCGAGTGCTGGATCTTCCTCAATTGCTCGCTCCCAACCCTTATTTGCAATGGCCAGGGCATATGGCAGCGTTGCATTTGTTAGCGCATATGTCGAAGCAACTGGAACGGCCCCTGGCATATTAGCTACGCAGTAAAAGACCGAACCATGAACGTTGAATGTTGGTTCGGCGTGAGTCGTTGGTTTGGAATCTTCGAAGCATCCACCTTGATCGATAGCGATATCAACCAATACTGAACCGGGCTTCATCTGCGCAACCTGAGAATTGGTTACCAACTTTGGCGCTTTCGCTCCGTGAACAAGGACTGCGCCAACAACTAAATCTGCGTTCTTGATCTCACGATCGATCGCATGCAGAGTCGAAGCAAGAGTCTTAATTCGTCCGTTATAGAGCGAATCGATATAGGCAAGCCGTGGCAACGAGCGATCGAGAACTGTTACATCTGCTCCCATTCCCATCGCAATAACGGCAGCGTTTAGTCCTGCTACTCCCCCGCCGATAACAACGACTTTTCCAGGAGCAACTCCAGGAACGCCACCTAATAGAACGCCCCGTCCACCATTAGGTTTCTGCAGCGCGTATGCGCCAACTTGCACAGATAAACGTCCAGCAACTTCGCTCATCGGAGCAAGCAATGGCAAAGTTCCATTAACTTCCACAGTTTCGTAAGCGATTGCGGTGGTGCCGCTCTTCAACAAAGCGTCAGTGCAAGGCTTGCTTGCTGCTAAATGAAGATAGGTGAAGAGAATCTGACTTGCGCGAAGTCGTGAATACTCAACTTCAATAGGCTCTTTTACCTTGAGAATTAAGTCAGCATCTCTCCAGATTTTTTCAACATCTGCCTCGATGCGCGCGCCCGCTGCAACGAAATCCTCATCACTAATTGAAGATCCAACTCCAGCGCCTTTTTCAACAACCACTTGATGGCCGCTGCGCGTAAATTCAAAGACACCTTCTGGAGTAAGAGCAACTCTTGATTCGTGGACCTTAATCTCCTTGGGAACTCCAACTAACATTTTTAACCTTTCGATTTAATCGCTGCAGCAATGAGACCAACAAATAGCGGATGAGGACGCGTTGGTCTAGAACGCAACTCAGGATGGGCTTGAGTTCCCACATAGTAAGGATGTACCTCGGATGGAAGTTCTACAAACTCCACGAGGTCCCGTTCCTTATACATTCCTGAGAATAAAAGACCAGCGCTAGAAATCTGATCACGGTATTGGTTATTTACCTCGTAACGATGGCGGTGGCGTTCGGAGATCTCTTCTTCGCCATAAGTCTTAGCAACGATCGAACCCGGCTTAAGAGTTGCTGTGTAAAGACCAAGGCGCATGGTGCCGCCCATATCTGCTTGTCCAGAGACGATCTCTTTCTGATCGTCCATAGTTGCAATCACGTGAGTGCCAGATTCCGGAGAAAATTCCGCAGAATTAGCATCCTTAATACCCGCCAAATTGCGTGCTGCTTCGATAACCATGCATTGCAAACCTAAGCAGAGTCCAAGAGTTGGAATCTTGTTCTCGCGAGCAAATTTAAGAGCGCCCAACTTACCTTCAATCCCGCGAACACCGAATCCACCTGGAACACAGATAGCGTCAACCTCGCTAAGCGCCTTCTTTGCACCCTCTGCAGTTTCACAGTCATCGCTCGGAATCCAAACTATTGAAACCTTTGCATTGTTAGCGAAGCCCCCAGCGCGCAGTGCTTCGGAAACAGAGAGATAAGCATCAGGCAAATCAATATATTTTCCGACAAGCGCAACTTTTACTTGATGCTTTGGATGATGAACTTTTTCTAGCAAGTCATCCCACTCGCCCCATTGAACTTCATGTCCGCCCAGGGATAAACGGCTCACAACGTATGCATCTAGACCTTCAGCAAAGAGAACCTTCGGAATGTCATAGATAGATGGCGCATCGACTGCAGCTACGACCGCCTCTACATCGACATCACACATCAATGAAA
>CAZKNQ010000119.1:0-3458 GCA_964554225.1 uncultured Candidatus Planktophila sp. | reverse complement strand
GAGGCCTCCACCATGGCAACTGTTGGATTTGAGTCCGATCCTTGTGAAAAACTTCCAGTTAATTCATGTCGGAATGATCCGCCGATATCCATGGTCATGTTCAGACCTTACCTTGCAAGTTATGATCAGCCAATGACCACTTCATTCTTAAAGCGCATCGCATCCGCACCAATTTCATGGGGAATTTGTGAAGTACCGGGTTGGGGAGCAATGTTGCCCACCAAGCGCGTGCTCTCTGAGATGACCAGTCTTGGTCTACCCGCAACCGAACTCGGTGCACCTGGATTCTTTTCTGATGATTCTGCAGAACTTAAGGACCAGCTAGCAGAATTTAATATGTCGATGATCGGTGGCTTTACTCCCGTTGTACTGCATGACAAGTCACAAGAAAAAGCAACCATTGAAATGGCTCTAACCACTAGCAAGAAGTTTCAAGAGATCGGTGCGACTCACTTTGTTTCCTGCCCAGTTCAAACATGGGACTGGGCCAACCCTGAAGAGTTGAGTAAAGATGAAGTTACGCAATTCTTTAAGATGCTCGCTGAAGTAGATCGGATCTGTAAAGATCACGGGCTTGTTCAAGTTGTTCACCCACATTTGCAAACAGTTGTTGAAACAAAAAAAGATATTGATATGGTGGTCGATAACTCTGATGTTATGTGGTGCCTAGATACTGGACATATGACTATCGGCGGACAAGACACCGTTGAGTTTGCGAAGAAATACGCCAGCCGCGTTGGCCACGTTCACCTTAAAGATGTAAATATGAAATCTGTTCCACCTGTCCTTGCGCGCCAGCAGAGCATTATGGAAGGTGTGCAAAAAGGTTTATTTACGCCTCTTGGACAAGGTGATGTTCCTATCCTTGACACAATTCTTGCGTTGGAAAGCGCTGGTTATCAGGGTTGGTACGTCATTGAACAAGATGTAGCGATCACTGGTGAAATGCCAGGGTTAGGTGAAGGCCCAATTAGCGGGATGAAGCAATCAGTTGATTATCTTCATAACGTTGTCGCTCCAGCGCTGGCCAAAATCGGAAAGTAAGTCTTGAACTTAATTAACCCGCTTGTTCTGCCCGATGATTTAGCGGTTGGTCACTACGCCGCCGAAATCATCTTCACTGAACTAGTTCGTGCTAAAAATGAAGACCGCCCATTTGTTTTGGGATGTCCTGGTGGACGTACTCCACGTAGTACATACAACGCACTTTCTGCGATGATCAAGGCGGGAAAGCAAGATATCTCTCATGTCGTGATCGCCATGATGGATGAGTTTCTCCAAGAGAAACCGGACGGAACTTATACAAATCACGGCGAAGATAAACACTTTAGTTGCGTGCGCTTTGCCAAATTTGAAATTTTTGATGTTCTAAATTCTGGTGCGCCTGAAGGCGGAAAAATCCCTGCCGAAAATGTGCGTTTTCCAGAAGCTTCAGACCCACAAGGCTACGAGGATTACCTGCGCGAAGTTGGTGTAGATGTATTTCTGATGGCCAGCGGTGCATCTGACGGCCATGTGGCGTTTAATCCACCAGGGACCGAGAAAGGCGCTCGTACCCGCATTGTGCGGATCGCCGATGAAACTCGCCAAGATAATTTAGGAACGTTCCCAGATTTCAAAAATATTGATGAAGTTCCAAAGTATGGCGTTAGCGTCGGTCCAGCAACCA
This sequence comes from uncultured Candidatus Planktophila sp., assembly GCA_964554225.1. Taxonomy (GTDB): domain Bacteria; phylum Actinomycetota; class Actinomycetes; order Nanopelagicales; family Nanopelagicaceae; genus Planktophila. The sequence goes on along the minus strand of CAZKNQ010000119.1, from coordinate 1,789 downwards.
TGATCGATGTCTCAGAAATTGTAATCATGGAGCTAATCGGTTCTCATAAGAACCTTGCTTTCAAACGAATCTCTGCGGCAACCGGTTATGAAAGTGATTGGCCATCAACTGTTGTCCGCGAATGTAAGGATTACTACATTCTTGCTGACAGGGCTGCAGCCAAATCTTAATTAGCTGCGATTGCTGCGCCAATCACCGCGGAGTTATTGCCCGCAACAGAGTTGACTACCTCAGGTGATTTCCTGCGCTTAGTCACATATTTTTCATAACTTTGCAGAATTAAGTCGCGATACAAATCGCTGCCGAGCCACAAGCCTCCGCCAATAACAATCTTTGCGGGGTCTAAATAATCAACCATTGCAGCCAGAGATTTACCTAGTACCGCTGCTGCAGAATCGATAACTTCTTTGGCAACCAGATCTTTCTCGTAATGCGCAAAGACTATTTCTGCACTTGTCACATCCTTATTTGTAGCCTTTTGATAACGACGTGCAATTCCGAGTCCAGATGAGAATTGCTCAAGAATCGGACTCTCCTGCGAGTTATCAATCTGCGTGATTCCAAAGCCAATTGCTTCACCCATTGCGCCCGCCCAAGGTTTTCCACCAATTACTAACGCGTGTGAAATCCCTGAGCTAACAGTTACAAAGAGGAAATCTTGCATACTTCCTGCGCGCGCTTCAGCCAGCGCCATCGCCCGCACATCGGACTCGATGGCCCAGGCAAACCCGGTTAACGCTGCGAAATCTTCTTTGGGCTGCACAGACCAAGCGATCTGGTCTTTACTATTTAGCATCTGGCCGGGGGTTACATACTCGGCAAAACATGCACCGCCCTTTGTAACTTCAAGATTTTTATCTTTAGCAATTTGTAGCATCGATGTGATTAGCGACTTGGTGATCTCCAGGTCTGGGTCGGCGTCGCCGTAGAGCGCAGTTCTTGCAGGAACTGTCTCGTTATGCAGGATCTCAAATTTATCGCTGACTAATGCACCGGCAATTTTGGAAGCCCCAACATCTATCGCAAGGGTGGCCCTAGTCGAATTCATAATTAATAAGAATAGTCCCTATCGGTTAGAAAGGCTTTTGAGTAGACTGACGATCGTTAAACATTCTTTTAAAACTAGGGAGTCTTTCGTGTCTGATATTCGTGTTGGCATTATTGGTGTTGGAATCATGGGCGCAGGACATGCGCGTTACATCACCGATTCAGTAGACGGCGCAGTAGTTACAGCTTTCTTTGATCTCGATGCGGCACGTATGGATGCGCTAGCTAAAGAGCTTTCCGCAAAATCTGGTGCAACAATTAACCAGCACTCATCAGTTGATGCACTAGTTAACGATCCAACGGTTGATGCGGTAATCATTTGTTCTCCTGATGGCTTGCACCCAGAACACCTCGAACTCTGCGTTAAAGCAAAGAAGCCAACGCTCTGCGAAAAGCCGCTTGCTCCACGCCTAGAAGATGCCAAGAAGATCGCTGAAATCGTTAAGGCATCAGGTGTTCCTGTTGCGCTCGGCTTTATGCGTCGCTTTGATCCAGGTTATGTTCAGATGAAGAAGGAAATCCAATCAGGCAAGTACGGCGAAGTTATTCAGATCCGCGCCGTAAGCCGCAATGTTTCATCACCTGGCGCAACCACAGCCGGCATGATCTCTAACTCTGCTGTGCACGAATTCGATATTGCGCGTTGGTTACTTGAAGAAGAGTTCACAACAGTTTCTGTGGCATATGCGAAGAAGACTTCACACGCTAATCCAGATATTCAAGATGCGATCAGCATCTTGGC
>CAZKNQ010000118.1:0-3610 GCA_964554225.1 uncultured Candidatus Planktophila sp. | reverse complement strand
CGAAACTTTATGAGCACTTTGGCCAATACCGAGATCACAGATCCAGCAGAAGTAGCCAAATCGGTCGGCGCTAAGGCGCGGGCGACCTTGGAACTTTATAAGAACGGTCACTTCTCCTCCTAGGCCTACCTGCGCTTAAAGGCGGCGATGCGATATCTTGTACCTATGAATTTAGCGCAACCAAGTCATCTTCTTCTTGTCCTTCTCGTCTTTATCGTTCTCTTTGGTGCAAAGCGCCTGCCTGACTCAGCGCGTTCTCTAGGTCAATCACTTCGCATCTTTAAGAGCGAGATGAAAAACGATGGGGATGAAAAGAAGAACGACGACGATTCATCAACTAAGTAATTCAGTAAGTAATTAGGCCCAAGTCCAACGCTCATGATGGCTGGTGCAAAATCGGCTCGCATGCCCTTATTGGAACATTTACGCGAGTTTCGAAGGCGAATAGTCCGCTCGGTTTCAGCCATCTTGCTAGCCGCGCTCGTTGGATGGTTCTTCTACAACGAAATTATCGCGAAGTTAGCAGAGCCAGTCTGCGATCTGGCGCTAGCCCAGAGAACTGGCTCTGATACATGCGGTTCGCTCTACATAAGTGGCGTATTAGGTCCGTTGAATCTTCAAATCAAAGTCGCCTTATTAACGGGACTTATCATCTCGGCTCCGTTTTGGCTCTACCAACTTTGGGCATTTATAGCGCCAGCACTCCATCGTAAAGAAAAGCGCAACTCAGTCTTCTTCTTCGTTGCCGCCACTCCATTCTTTGCGGCGGGAACTTTCCTCGGTTACGCAATTCTTCCGCTAGCCATCAAGGTTCTCTTTGGCTTCACCCCTGATGCCCTAAACAACCTTGTTAAATTTGATGACTACCTTGATTTCGTCATGCGAACGATTCTGGTCTTTGGCTTAGCCTTTGAGCTTCCTGTTTTTCTAGTTACCTTTAACTTGATCGGCTTCTTGAGCGGCGCAGCAATTCTTAGACCGTGGAGAATTTGGGTCTTTTGCATCGTGCTATTTGTTGCAGGATTCTCACCAAGTGCAGATCCGCTGTCGATGATTCTTCTCGCGATACCACTGATTATTCTTTACCTGCTAGCAGGAATATTCGCGCTCTGGAACGATAAGCGCCGAGCTAAAAAAGAAATTCCTCTGGTTTAAGCCATGTGGGCGATCGTCATTAACCCTGTCTCTGGGGGAGGTAAGGGCGCCACGCTAGGCAGGGAAGTTGCTGGTTACTTCGCAAAACATGGCCTTGAATACACGATCATCACGGCAACGTCTGCACTTAAATTAAAAGAGAATTTAGCAAGTTTTCTCGATCTTCCAGATGGTCAAGATTGCCAAGGAGTAATTGCAGTTGGTGGTGATGGTCTGGCGCATCTGGTAATCCAATTGGTTGCACCAAGAAAAATACCTTTCACCGTGGTTCCAGCAGGAACCGGAAATGATCTAGTTCGAGCCATGGGCTGGAGCCTAGATGCGATTAGTCAGCAGTTAGATTTTGTAACAACGCAGCAGCCCACTGCAATCGATCTTGGAATGGTCGACTCAGAATGGTTTGGAGCAATACTCTCAACTGGCTTTGATTCCGTGGTTAATGAGAAAGCAAACAACATGACCTGGCCAAAAGGACCCATGAAATATAATTTTGCGATAGCGATGGAGTTGCCAAGATTTGCACCACTCTCTTACACCATTGAGCTAGATACCCAATCTCTTCAGGTTGAAGCGATGTTGATCGCGGTTGCAAATGGCAAGAGTTATGGGGGAGGCATGCAAGTTTGCCCTGATGCATCAATGACCGACGGTCTCTTTGATGTAATGATTCTGCATCCCGTTAGCAAAATAGAATTTATAAAGGTCTTCCCAAAAGTATTTAAGGGCGCTCATATCGACCACCCCCAGGTGCGCATTTATCGAAGTGCTCGTGTCTCCATCTCATCTGCGGCGGTTGCATATGCAGATGGGGAGCGAATCGGAGGTTTGCCAGTTCGTGCGGAATGTATGGCAGGTGCTGGACTATCGTGGACCCCGTGAGTACGCCTGCTGAAAAATTCGCCGCTGCAAAGAGTCGAAGTAAGCACGCTGTAACTGAAGAATTTCTAGCCGAATCCAAGTTCCCATTTGATGAGTTTCAGATCCAGGCCTGCCATGCTGTAGAAAGCGGACATGGCGTATTGGTAGCGGCCCCAACGGGTGCCGGCAAAACGGTCGTCGGAGAGTTTGCGGCATTCTTAGCGTTACGCAACGGCAAGAAGTGTTTTTATACAACGCCGATTAAAGCGCTATCAAATCAAAAGTTTCAAGAGTTTGTAGATCGATTCGGTGAAGATCGAGTTGGCCTACTAACCGGTGATACCAATATTAATTCCGAAGCCGATATCTTGGTCATGACCACAGAAGTTCTACGCAACATGCTCTATGCCGGCTCTTCAACGCTCACCAATTTAGGTTCAGTTGTTATGGATGAGGTGCACTATCTTGCGGATAAGTTCCGAGGTGCGGTTTGGGAAGAAGTTTTGATCCACCTGATGGAGTCAGTCCAAGTTATTTCGTTATCTGCAACTGTTTCCAACGCAGAAGAGTTCGGTGAATGGCTCGGTGAAGTACGTGGTGAAACCCATGTGATCCTGAGCGAGCATCGCCCGATTCCGCTCTATCAACATATTTTGATCAACTCATCTCTGATTGACTTGTTTTCAAGCCCTGGAAAAGTTAACCCTGAAATTTTGGCGGCGGAACGCGAGGCTATGCGAAAGGTAAAGATTCCGCGGCATCGACGTGAACAATGGGGAGCATCGGAATCCCGTTTATCTCGACCAGAAATAATTGAGAAGCTGCAGCGAGAAAACTTGTTGCCCGCGATCACTTTCATATTTTCCCGAATGGGGTGCGATGCTGCTGTTAAACAATGTTTGGCAGCCGGAATTAAATTGACTAACACTGAAGAACGCGCTGAAATTCTCAAAACCGCTGAGCGCTACACGGCTAATTTGCCGGAAGAAGATCTTGAGGTCCTTGGATATCGTGAATGGATCACTGCCGTTGAACGCGGCATAGCCGCTCATCACGCCGGTTTACTTCCCTCATTTAAAAACGCGATCGAAGATCTCTTTCAGCGCGGTTTAGTAAAAGCCGTCTTTGCTACCGAAACTCTTGCCTTAGGCATAAATATGCCGGCGCGAACTGTAGTCCTCGAAAAGTTAACGAAGTGGAATGGCGAAGCCCACGTTCCAATAACACCAGGGGAATACACCCAGTTAACCGGACGTGCCGGCAGACGTGGAATCGATATTGAAGGAAATGCCGTTGTGCAGTGGTCTCCAACTGTGGATTCAGCGATGGCGGCAAGCCTGGCTTCGACTAGAACATATCCGTTGCGATCTTCTTTTACACCGACCTACAACATGGCTATAAATTTAATCTCACGTTTTGGTCGAGAGCGAGCCCATGGAAGTTTGGAGTCTTCTTTCGCGCAATTCCAGGCTGACCGTGCTGTAGTTGGATTGGTTAAGCAAATCAAGAAGAACGAGAGCGCGCGCCTGGAATTAATGGCTAGCGCCGAATGCCACTTAGGTGACTTTGCGAGCTATGCCAGGTTACGAAATGAGAT
>CAZKNQ010000117.1:0-3633 GCA_964554225.1 uncultured Candidatus Planktophila sp. | reverse complement strand
TGCATTTAATTTAACGCCATCACAAATGAACTCGCAGAATAAGATAAATAGCTACCTTGATAAATTGTCACAAGTCCCATTTTCTCCACCAAATGTAGGCGGCTGGCCAACTGATGAGGCTTGGCTTAGTTCAGCGAGTGCGCAATTCCGGCTTGCCTTTGCAACCTGGATTTCTTCACAGATAGATGTTTCACAACTCACTTTGATAGTACCTGAGAGAAGAGTTGCATACTTAGCAGATTTGTTGGGAGTTGTTGAATGGTCCCCGCGCACAACATTTGCACTTCGCGAAATTCGAAATAATCCAGAACGTTTAATTACCTTGGCCATCTGTAGTCCAGAATATGTGGTGAGCGCATGATCGAAAAACCAGTTTTCTCTCGTGAGCAATTAGGTATGACGCGCTTTACTCGTCGTCAATTTCTCAAGTACACCGGAGTCTCCGCCGCGGCAACATCTGTTCTATCTCTAGATGATGTTGCCAACGCTGCGATTACTCGTCCACTTCCTTTAGGCACTCCGATTCTTATTGTTGTAACTCTTTACGGTGGCAACGATGGTTTAAATACCGTTATCCCTTACAAAGATCCGGCTTACTTTGCCGCACGGCCTGATCTAACTTACGCGCCAGAATCGCTTTTGCAGATTGATAAAGATTTTGCCTTCAATCCATCGATGACTGGAATTAAAGGGCTTTGGGATGAGAAGAAGGTTGCGATTGTGCGTGGCGTTGGTTATCCAAAACCTGATCGTTCACATTTTTCATCGATGGCAATTTGGCAGACTGGTTCTCCCCAGAATCATCTAAATACTGGTTGGTTAGGGCGTTGGTTAGATAGTCAAAAAGTAGATCCGATGACTGCAATCAGTTTAGGAAGTGTTCTGCCTCCGTTGTTGGCTGGAAAAGTACAGAGCGGCTCAGCGTTACCTCTTGGTGGTTTGATAATTCCTTCTGGCCAATTTGCGAAAGCATGTCAGCGCTTAAGTGCGCCTTCGCAGAAAGATAGCCCGCTGATGGCTGCTGCTGCGACATCAATGCGCAATTTATTTAGCGTCTCCGGAAGCATTACCCCAGTTCTTTCTCAGCCTGCTCCGATCTCTGATGATCTTCCGACAATTTCTGGTGGTAACGCTGGTGGAGATTCAAATCTGACGCAACAGTTAAATCTCGTTGGAAAGTTAATTGCTGCAGGAGCGCCAACAAAAGTCTGGTCGGTTTCATTGGGCGGATTCGATACCCACGCAAATGAAGCAAATGCACAAGCTTTATTGCTTGGAACTGTCTCTTCCAGCATCACTAAGTTTTTAAGTCAGATGAAAGCATCTGGTCGTTCTAAAGATATTACCGTCATGGTTTATAGCGAATTTGGGCGACGTGTTAAGGCAAATGGTTCTCAAGGCACAGACCATGGAAGCGCTGGCCCAATGTTCTTAATTGGAGATCGCGTACAGGGTGGCTTCTATGGAGATCAACCATCTCTTTCAAAGTTAATCGATGGCGACTTAGCTGTTACTACAGATTTCCGCGATGTTTACTCGACAGTTATCGAGAAGGTTTTAGGGACACCGGCAGAGAAGATTCTGGGTAAATGGTCTGGGAGAGTAGACGCAATTAAAAGCGTTTAGCTCTCATCTTCGTAAACGATTACTTCGTTTTTCTTCCGTGTGGCAAGTGCTTTTGGTGGATTTTCTTTAAGAAGCGCATCTACCTCAATGCGAAGTTGTGCAACTTCCATCGCCATATTTGCCATCGCAGATTCCAGTTCAATGATTCGCTTAATTCCTGCATGGTTGATGCCTTCACCTGTTAGACGTTGAACCATGCGAAGTGATGCAATATCGCGCAATGAATACCGGCGATTGCGGCCCACGGTGCGATTTGGTGAGACTAAACCTAAGCGATCATATTGGCGCAGAGTCTGCGGATGTAGCCCAGAAAGTTCGGCAGCTACAGAGATAACGTAGAGACCCGCTTCATCGTCTGGTTGTTGGTTATCTGAATTCGTTGGTTTTTCTTTCTCACTCATTGATGAGCCTTTGTATTAAATTCTTTTCGGACATCTTGGTCAGCCGTCGCTTCGGCATATTTTTTTAACGCATCAAGTGCTGCGCCTTCAACGCGTTGTGGAACTTGCACTTCAATAGTTACAAGCAAATCTCCGACAGTTGCACCTTTTGTTATTCCACGACCTTTAACGCGCAATACACGGCCATTTGAAGTTCCTGGTGCGATGCGCAGGGTGACTTCATCACCAGTAAGTGTTGGAACTTTAATATCTCCACCAAGTGTTGCTTCTGCAAACGTAACTGGAACCGTTAAGGCAATGTTCTCGCCCTTACGCGAAAAAACAGCGTGGGGCTTTACATGTAGCAAGATAAATAAATCGCCAGGACCTGCTTCGCCTCTAGAACCTTTTCCTTTAACGCGAATCTTTGCACCGTCATTTACACCGGCAGGAACGCGCGCTGAAATAGTTTGTGAAGGTCCACCATCTGCAGATAAACGAAGTTCTAAAGTTGTCCCAAAAGCAGCTTCTTTAAAGGTAATTGTTGCTTCAGTTTGTAAATCTTGACCCTTGCGCGGACCGCGACGACCGCCGCCGCCAAATAAATTCGCGAAGATGTCTTGCGGATTGCCGCCTCCAAAGATGTCGGAGAAATCTCCACCCTGGAAGTTCTGTCCGCCTTGTGGTGAACGAAAACCACCGCGTTCAAATATGTCGCGTGCTTGATCGTATTCAGCGCGCTTCTTGCCATCAGACAAAATGTCATAGGCCTCAGAAACTGCTTTAAATTTCTCTTCCATCGCCGCATCACCCTTGGTTTTATCAGGGTGAAGTTCGCGCGCTAAAGAACGGTATTTCTTTTTAATTTCATCAGAGCTGGCTGATTTGCCAACGCCGAGAATCTTGTAGAAATCCTTTTCGTAAAGGTCTTTAGCGGCCATGGAAAGTTATTCCTCTGCCGGCGTTTCAGCTGGATCGGTAACTGCAACGCGAGCAGGGCGCAAGATACGTTCTTTGAATTTATATCCTGGCTGCAAGATCTTTGTTGCGGTTGGAACCTTTACTTCTTCGCTTGTGTCATGAAGAAGTGCTTCGTGAATTTGTGGGTCAAATTCATCGCCAGCAGTGCCGTACTTTTCCAATCCAAGGCGAGTAGTTGTGGCAATTATTTGATCTGCAACAGATTTAAATCCGCCAGTTAGCTCGCCGTGTTCAGTTGCGCGCGCAATGTCATCGAGAGTTGCAAGAAGTTCAGTTAGAACTGCTCCTATTGCTAACTCATGTGCAAGTGCGCGGTCGCGTTCTACACGCTTGCGGTAGTTGGCGTATTCGGCCTGAAGTCGTTGTAAATCAGCGGTGAGCGCTGCCACCGGATCAGTCTCCTGAACCGGGGCAGCCTCCACTGCGTCAATGTTTTCTGTTACTTCATCAACAACTTCATCAGGTGTTGTGACATCTGACATTTTTAAGCCTTGCCTTCGTCAACAACCTCTGCGTCTTCAACACCTTCTTCAGCTGCTGCACCGTCACCGGCTGCGGCACCTGCTGCGGCATACATCGCTGCACCAAGTGCTTGGCTAAGTGTTGCTACCTTTTCAGTATTTGACTTGATTGCTTCAAAGTTAGC
>CAZKNQ010000116.1:0-3635 GCA_964554225.1 uncultured Candidatus Planktophila sp. | reverse complement strand
CGCCGGGTAATCGTTCTGGTAATTGCCCTGAACTTGGGTTCAGTTGTTATGTCTATGCGCCAACAGAGTCTGGAATCAAGTGCAGTCGCTAATTACTTTCAAAGCACCGTTGAAGTAAGGGCGTTAATAACTACTGATCCGCAGCGAACTGCTAAGCGGGTAAGCGGACAGAACTTCTTGCCACCAAGTTATAGCTTTCTAGCATCGCTACGGCAGATTGATAGCGGTAGCGAAAAGTTCAATCTGCGAACTCCGGTGCGGATTATTACTTCCGATAAGAGCGTTGTGGGCCTGCTTCCTGGTCAGTGGATTTCCTTAAGTGCTAGCGTCTTGGAGAGTAAAGAGGCGCGCACAGGTGCTTTATTAATTGCGCAGGGTGCGATTACTGCAACTACCCAAGCAAGTTCGTGGGCGAAATCGTTAGCAGCGATTCGTTTAGGACTTCGCAACGCAAGTGGTTCAGGAGATGGCGCATCGCTTATCCCTGGAATGGTGTTGGGAGATACCTCACTGCAAAGCGATCAATTCAAAAGCGATATGCGCAGATCTGGGTTAACGCATCTAGTTGCAGTTAGCGGTGCCAACTTTGCGATCGTTTCGGCATTTGTCTTGTGGTGCATGCAATTTCTCTTTCGCAGTATGCGCTTTCGCATTATTGCAACAGCCATTGCACTTATCTGTTTTATCGCGCTAGTTCGTCCTTCACCATCTGTTCTGCGCGCCGCCGCAATGGCTGCGGTCTTACTTATCTCTTACGGAACCCGGCGCGGTGCTGATTCATTGCCAGCGCTGGGATTTGCGATTGCACTGGTTGTAGTCGGTGATCCTTGGCAGGCGCGCGAACCAGGTTTTGCGCTCTCTGTTCTAGCAACTGCAGGGCTGCTGCTCTATGCCCCGCGCGTAACGAATTTCTTTGCACGCGGTGTCCCGAAGTTATTGGCACAGGCTGCTGCGCCGCCGATTGCCGCGATGGTCTTCTGCGCACCAGTAATCGTTGCCCTATCGGGCTTTCTATCTCCCGCATCGTTATTTGCAAATCTCTTTGCCGCACCTGCCGTTGCACCGATAACTATCACCGGCTTTATCGCAGCGCTGATTTCACCGCTCTTTCCACAACTTTCTACGCTGCTAATCACCTGCATCAAACCGCTAGCGATCTGGATAGCCTGGGTTGCCGATTGGGCCGCTGGTTATCGAGTCTTAACGCTGCAGAAAGGTTTGATTGGCTTTCTAGCTATTGCAGTTGTAACAGCGCTCTTCTTGCTAGTCCCAAAGCGGTTAGTAGTAACCGTTGTTATCTTGGTGCTAAGCCTTTCTTATCTGCAACGTTTTCCGGCAGGGGAGTGGCAAGTTGCTAATTGCGATATCGGACAAGGCGATGGCGCTGCGATTAATTTAGGCGACAACCGCGCAATTGTTATTGATACTGGCCCCGACCCAGAGTTGATCGATCGTTGTTTAAAACAACTCGGTGTTCGCGAGATTCCGCTATTAATAATCACCCATGGCCATGCAGATCACATCGCGGGTTGGCCAGGTGTAACCAAGGGGCGCAAAATTGGCCAGACTTGGTATCAAAATGTAAAACGTGGCGCGCGTGCGCAATTGCAAAGTGCGCAAGGCCCGGTTGATATCGAAGTCTTATGGCCAGATTCCGGAAGTTACGATCCCAATAACTCAAGTATTGCGGTGCGGATTGCAACCAAGGATTACACGCTCTTTGCAGGTGGCGATATGGAGCCGTTATCGCAAAGTTTGATCGCATCGACTACACGCGAAGTAGATATCTATAAAGTAAGTCATCATGGTTCGGCTTATCAAGATGAGATATTCACCAAGGCGCTCTCGCCACAAGTTGCGATGATTAGCGTTGGCGCGGGAAATAGTTATGGCCATCCCGCACCTGCCACCCTTGAACTATTGGCGCAGACAGGCGCTAAAGTACTGCGTACCGACAGAGATGGTGCGATCGCAATTAGCGCCCGTAACCATCGCCTTAAGGTGCGAACCAGTAGATCAAAGTTAACCTTTCTCCGCTGGGAATGATTTTCTAGAAGAATTTAAGAAGAATTTAAGAGGAAAGGAGCCAAGCGATGAAGGATTTCTATCTCATCCTTGGCTCTGAAGCAGCGCTGGCCGATCGCGCGCTCTCGAAAATCTCGGCGCAATTAAAGGAAGAGAAAGCAGAAGTAACCACTATCTCTGCTGCCGATGCCATAGTCGGAGATATTTCTGATGCACTTGCCCCATCGCTATTTTCTGAACGCCGTGCGCTAATCATTAAAGATCTGCAAGATCTCCCTGAAGAATCTCGCGATGAGATAACTCGTTATCTACCCGAACCTGATGCCACAACCACCGTGATCTTTATCCATAAAGGCGGCGTAAAGGGCAAAGCGCTCCTTGATGCAATTAAGAAAGTTAAGCCCGAAGTAATTGCCTGCGAGCCTTTAAAGAAAGATGCCGAGAAAGAGCAATTTGTTAAAGAGTTATTTTTAGATTCTGGCCGTAAGGCATCACCTGGCGCAGTGGCGGCCCTTGTAGGTGCACTCGGTGGCGATATGCGCGAGCTGCAACAAGCAGTTTCTCAGATTGCACTTGACGCACCTGCAGGAGTAATTGATGAAAAGTACATCGATGAATTCCATCAAGGCCGCGTTGAGACCACTGGCTTTGATGTTGCTGATGCAACTATCGATGGCAATTTACCTTCTGCGTTAATTTCTTTGCGCAGCGCAATTGAAACTGGCACAGATCCAGTGATGGTGACATCTGCAATAGCTTCTGCGTTTCGCAGCCTGGCGAAAGTTTCTGGCTCTGCCACTGGTGCTAAATCTTTCGAACTGGCCGGCCAACTTGGTATGGCGCCGTGGCAGATTGATAAAGCTCGTCGCCAACTACAAGGCTGGACACCGCGCGCACTTTCCAAGGCAGTTCAAGCGATCGCTCTAGCCGATGCGCAAGTAAAGGGAGCAGCGACAGATCCGATCTATGCCCTCGAAAAAGCCTTGGCAACAATTACCGCCGCTCGCGCCGCTCGCTAAAGGCGATCACGCTCGGATTTCAACTCAATTTGAGCCTGCGCCCCTTGCGCTGATAACCTACGCCTCTGCTGAGATCACCAAAAGGGTCATCCAAGCTTTCAACGTTCGGAGTAATACACGTGGCAAATATCAAGTCGCAGATCAAGCGCGTTAAGACCAATAACAAGGCGCAAGCACGCAACAAGTCTGTCTCATCATCTGTGAAGACCGCTATTCGCAAATTCCGCGAAGCAGTCGTAAAGGGCGATGCAGCAACAACTACGGCAGAACTCCGCGCGGCTTCAAAGGCTCTAGATGTTGCAGTTTCAAAGGGTGTTGTTCACCGTAACACCGCAGCAAATAAGAAGTCATCAATGGCTAAGGCAGCTGCCAAAGCCGGCGCTCGCTAAATTTCCACACAACACACTGAGTTAGAGGTCGCATAAGTGCCTGCAATTCCAATTGCCAAGGCCCCGCAACCGGCAGCGACAAACCCCGCGCAGATCCGAAACTTCTGCATCATTGCCCATATCGATCACGGCAAATCAACGCTGGCAGATCGCATGCTCGGCATCACCGAAGTTGTAGAAGCCCGCAATATGCGCGCGCAAT
>CAZKNQ010000115.1:0-3664 GCA_964554225.1 uncultured Candidatus Planktophila sp. | reverse complement strand
CGCGCTAATTAGCGCGGCTGGAATGAGTAAATCTCGCTCTAAAAAGAAGAAGAAGGCTGAGTGATCTCCCAACGTGGAATCCGCCGAGATACGTTCACGCTGGCTGCGCTTTTTTGAAAGCGATAACCGCGAAGGTCTAACCCATACAGTTGTGCCCTCAGCATCGTTAATTGCTGACGATCCAAATCTTCTCCTTGTAAATGCTGGAATGGTTCCCTTTAAACCTTATTTTTTGGGCGAGGTGACTCCACCGTATAAGCGTGCAACATCGGTTCAAAAATGTGTACGCACCTTAGATATTGATGAAGTCGGCAAGACGACTCGCCATGCCTCGTTCTTTCAGATGTGTGGAAACTTTTCATTTGGTGATTACTTCAAAGAGGGCGCGATTGCACTTGCTTGGGATCTTTTAACTCGTCCTATAGCTGAGGGTGGTTATGGCTTTCCTGAAGATAAGTTATGGGTAACTGTTTATCTAACCGATGATGAAGCAGCCGATATCTGGCATAAAAAGATCGGCATTCCTAAAGAACGAATTCAGCGCCGCGATATGGCAGATAACTTCTGGTCAATGGGCGTACCAGGACCTTGCGGACCATGTTCGGAGATTTACTTCGATCGTGGACCTGCCTACGGAAGAGATGGCGGTCCAATCGCGGATGAAAATCGCTATTTAGAAATTTGGAACCTGGTCTTCATGCAGAACGAACGAGGAGCCGGCGGAGGGAAAGACGGCTATCCAATTTTAGGTGAGCTTCCGGCAAAGAGTATTGATACCGGGCTTGGCTTAGAGCGCACAGCAGCGTTATTGCAGGGTGTGGAAAATATCTATGAGATCGATACAACCATGCAGATTCTGAATACGGCGATGGCACTAACTGGCGTTAAATATGGTTCGTCAGAAAAATCAGATATCGCTCTCCGTGTGATCGCAGATCATGCTCGAACATCTGCAATGTTAATAGGCGATGGAGTAACTCCGGGCAACGAGGGACGGGGTTATGTATTACGTCGCATGATGCGTCGCACAATTAGAAATATGCGATTGCTGGGGACTAATGATCCAATCATGTCGGAACTCACAGTTGCTGCTATTGCCGCTATGGGTCCGCAGTATCCAGAGTTGATTACTGATAAGAAGCGAATTTTGGCGGTTTCCGTTTCAGAAGAGGAGTCATTCCTGCAGACCCTCAAGAGTGGTACTCAGATCTTTGATCTGGCTTCTACAGAATTGAAGAAGTCTAAGAAGTCTGTACTTCCTGGTGAGGAAGTCTTCAAATTGCACGATACATACGGATTCCCTTTTGATTTGACCCTCGAGATGGCGCGCGAAGAAGGTCTAGAAGTTGATGAGGCCGGCTTTACTCGTTTGATGAAAGAGCAACGTGATCGCGCTAAGGCAGATGCGAAAGCGAAGAAGAGTGGTCATACCGATCTAAGTGAATACAAGAAAATCGCCGACGGTAAAGGTCTTTCTGAATTCCTTGGATACACCAAGACCGAAACCGAATCACAGGTCAATGGAATTTTGGTTGACGGTATATCCGTAACATCTGCGCAATCGGGAAGCGATGTCGAGTTAGTTCTAGATCGCACTCCTTTTTACGCTGAAGGTGGTGGACAGTTAGCCGACGGCGGGCAAATTGTTCTAAGCAATGGCGCAGTTGTTGAAATTGATGATGTCCAGGCGCCAGTAACAGGATTATCTGTGCATCGTGGTCGAGTCATCTCAGGTGAAGTAGTTGTCGGGGATAAGGGACTGGCCACTATTGATCAGGAACGTCGCGATGGTATTTCGCGCGCTCACACTGCAACACATATGGTTCATAAAGCATTTCGCGAGATATTGGGCGAGACTGCAACTCAAGCAGGATCGGAGAACTCACCGGGTCGTTTTCGTTTCGACTTCCCATCAACTGGTGCAGTATCCGAAGGCGTATTAAATGATGTTGAAGCCCGCGTAAACACGCTACTGCTAGATAACCTCGAGGTTAGTGCAGAGGTCATGTCGCAAGATGAAGCGAAGAAGTTGGGCGCAATGGCGCTCTTCGGCGAAAAATACGGAGATCGCGTTCGAGTCGTTTCAGTTGGAGATTGGGCGCGCGAACTCTGCGGTGGCACACATGTGCAGCGCTCTGGGCAATTAGGTGTTGTAAAGCTGTTAAGTGAATCTTCAATTGGCGCTGGCGTTCGTCGCGTTGAAGCCCTAGTTGGTGTTGATGCTTATCGCTTTCTAGCGCGCGAGCATATCTTGCTCAATTCGTTAACATCACTGATCAAAGGCTCGCGCGCAGAGGAACTTCCAGAACGAATCTCAGATCTTCTGACTAGGTTTAAAGAGATCGAGAAAGAGCTAGCGCAGGTTAGATCCGCTGCGGCAATGGCTGATATCTCAAAGTTCGCTGCGGGCGCAAAGAAGATTGATGGTGCAACGTTTATAGCTAATCGTATTCCGGATGGCATAGCCGTTGAAGATCTTCGCAAGATTGCACTTGAACTTCGCAATCGTGAATCCGATAGCGTCGTAGCCTTGATCAGCGTCGTCGATGGAAAACCCGTGCTAGTAGTTGCCGCAAGTGATGCCGCTCGTGCACGCGGAATAAAAGCAGGTGCACTGGTCAAGATCGGTTCAACAGTCTTGGGCGGTGGCGGTGGAGGTAAAGATGATTTCGCACAAGGTGGCGGAACTGAAGTTTCGGAAATTGCTAACGCATTGCAGGCGATCGAACTCGCTATAAGCGGGAAGTAATGGCAAGGCTAGGCCGGCGCATCGCATTTGATTATGGCGATGTCCGTATCGGTGTAGCCATATGTGATCCTGACGGATTAGTGGCGACGCCATTAGAGGTTCTGCAGAGTAAGGACCCTAAATTGTTTGAAAAAATCAACGAGTTAGTCCAAGAGTACGAGCCAGTTAAGTTTTACGTGGGAGATCCTAAGCAACTTAGTGGTGCTGATTCACTTTCAGCGGAGAAAGCTTTGAAGTTTGCCGAAAGCCTGAGCGCCACATTTGATATTGAAATTACTATGGTTGACGAGCGCCTATCTACGGTTTCAGCAAGCCGACAGTTACGAGATGCTGGCTTTGATGCAAAGAACGCGAAGGCGCTGATAGATAGCGCCGCTGCAGTAGCGATTCTCGAGCAAGGGCTAGCACTTGATAAGAGATAGAAAGGCACTTTCACGCGTTGCCTTAGCACTGTCGTTTGTATTCGTTTTTACTGGGGGAGTTCACGAACTTCGCAAGACATCATCCTCACCTGATTTCCGTTGTTCTGAAGGCGTAGTCAAATCCGCACGTGCTTTCTTCGGAGTTGCAGTTGGCGATGCGCGCGCGGCAAAGATTGCTCCGGGTTCGCACATCATCTCGCCGAAACTTTGCGCAAAGCACGCACTCGAACAACTTCTAGATAGCAAGCGAATTGCGGGCTTAATCAATATAGTCGAGGGTGAATGGAACTCTGAAGTATTTCAAGATATGGTGAAAGTGGGATACTCACTTGCCGAAGTTAAAGACGCTGCAGCGCAAATTAAGTTGCCATCTGGGTTCAAATCGTTAGAAGGGCTGCTATTCCCTGCCCAATATTCTTTCGCCAAAGGCACATCGGCCGACGAGGCTATATCGAATATGGTTCAGCGATCGCTGGCCGAAATGAAGAGCGCC
>CAZKNQ010000114.1:1806-3724 GCA_964554225.1 uncultured Candidatus Planktophila sp. | reverse complement strand
GATAACTCTGATGTTATGTGGTGTCTTGATACTGGACATATGACTATCGGCGGACAAGATACCGTTGAGTTTGCGAAAAAATACGCCAGTCGCGTTGGCCACGTTCACCTTAAAGATGTAAATATGAAGTCTGTTCCGCCAGTTCTATCTCGCCAGCAGAGCATCATGGAAGGTGTACAAAAAGGCTTGTTCACACCTCTTGGACAAGGCGACGTTCCAATTCTTGAGACTATTCTGGCGCTGGAATCAGCCGGTTATCAAGGTTGGTATGTCATCGAACAAGATGTAGCAATTACTGGTGAAATGCCAGGAATCGGCGAAGGTCCAATTAGCGGCATGAAGCAATCAGTTGATTATCTTCATAACGTTGTGGCACCAGCGCTAGCTAAAATCGGAAAGTAAATCTTGCACTTAGTTAATCCAATAGTTCTGCCTGATGATTTATCTGTTGGCCACTATGCCGCTGAAATCATCTTCACTGAATTAGTTCGTGCAAAATCTGAAGGACGCCCATTTGTTCTGGGTTGCCCAGGGGGGCGCACTCCACGCAGTACCTACAACGCCCTTGCCGCAATGATCAAGGCCGCCAAACAAGATATTTCACATGTTGTTATTGCGATGATGGATGAATATCTTCAAGAGAACGCTGACGGATCGTATTCAAATCATGGCGAAGATAAACACTTTAGCTGCGCACGCTTTGCCAAGTTAGAGATCTTTGATGTTCTCAATTCGAGCGCTCCTGAAAATGGAAAAATTCCTAAAGAAAGCGTGCGCTTTCCAGGTGCCTCAGATCCACAAGGTTATGAAGATTACCTACGTAGAGTCGGTGTGAACGTATTTCTTATGGCTAGCGGTGGATCGGATGGCCATGTCGCTTTTAATCCGCCAGGGACTGAAAAAAATGCGCGCACCCGTATTGTGAGAATTGCAGATGAAACACGAATGGATAATTTGGGAACTTTTCCAGATTTTAAAGACATAAGTGAAGTTCCAAAGTACGGAGTTAGCGTTGGTCCAGCCACAATGATCGATGTCTCTGAAATTGTTATTATGGAGCTAATCGGAGCTCATAAAAATAAAGCCTTTAAACGTATCTCCGCAGCAACTGGATATGAAAGTGATTGGCCTTCAACAGTTGTTCGCGAATGTAAGGATTACTACATCCTTGCTGACAAGGCCGCCGCTAACTCTTAATTTGCCGCAATCGCTGCACCAATTACGGCAGCGTTACTTCCGGCAACCGAATTAATAACCTTCGGCGCTTTTCTACGCTGGGTTACGCTCTTTTCGTAACTGGCTAGAACTAAGTTGCGATACAAATCGCTTCCTAGCCATAGCCCACCACCAATAACGATCTTTGCGGGATCTAGAAAATCAACTATGGCTGCCAGTGATTTACCTAGAACGGCCGCTGCAGAGTCAATAATCTCTTTTGCAATTGGATCCTTTTCGTATTGGGCAAAGACTGTTTCAGCACTTGTTACTTCTGTGCTCGTCGCCTTTTGATATCGACGAGCAATTCCTAAACCAGATGAGAATTGTTCAAGGATTGGACTCTCTTGCGAATTATCAATCTGGGTTATCCCGAAACCGATTGCTTCACCTGTTGCACCAGCCCAAGGTTTTCCGTCAATTACCAAAGCATGCGAGATTCCTGAACTAACCGTTACAAATAAGAAATCTTTAATATCTGCCGCGCGCGATTCAGCCAGCGCCATAGCGCGCACATCAGATTCGATTGTCCAGGCAAAGCCGGTTAGTGCCGCAAAATCGTCTTTCGGCTGCACAGACCAGGCGATTTGATCTTTACTATTTAATTGCTGATCTGGGGTTACATACTCCGCAAAGCACGCTCCACCATTTATTACTTCTAAATTCTTCTCTTTAGCTATTTCTAGCAGCGCTTTGATTAAAC
>CAZKNQ010000114.1:0-1706 GCA_964554225.1 uncultured Candidatus Planktophila sp. | reverse complement strand
TTTATTACTTCTAAATTCTTCTCTTTAGCTATTTCTAGCAGCGCTTTGATTAAACCTTTTGTTATCGCTAAATCAGGATCGGCATCACCATAAAGGGCAGTTCTTGCAGGAACGCTCTCGAGATACAGAATTTCATAAGACTCACTCAATAGCGCACCAGCGATCTTGGAAGCCCCGATATCTATCGCAAGGATTGCCTTACTAGAACTCATAATTATTAAGAATAGTCCCTATCGGTGAGAAAGGCTTTTGAGTAGACTGGCCAACGTTAAATTATTTTAAAACTAGGGAGTCATTCGTGTCTGATATTCGTGTTGGCGTAATTGGTGTTGGAATCATGGGCTCAGGTCATGCTCGCTACTTAACAGAACATGTTGATGGTGCAGTAGTTACTGCTCTCTTTGACTTAGACGGTCTGCGCATGGATTCACTTGCCAAAGAGTTGAGTGCCAAATCTGGCGTAGCAATCAATCAGCACTCCTCTGTTGAATCATTAGTAAGTGATGCAAACGTTGATGCAGTAATTATCTGTTCACCAGATCCATTGCATCCAGAACATTTAACACTTGCGATCAACGCCGGCAAACACACGCTTTGTGAAAAACCACTTGCTCCAAAGTCAGCCGATGCCAAGAAGGTCGCCGATCTAGCAAATGCGTCGGGTTTAAATATAACTCTTGGATTTATGCGCAGATTCGATCCTTCATATATTGAATTAAAGAAAGAGATCCAATCGGGCAAATACGGCAAGGTTCTACATCTTCGCTGCATCTCTCGTAACGTCAGCTCTCCAACTGCCACAACCCCGATGTTATTAACCAACGTTGCTGTCCACGAAGTAGATATCGCACGTTGGTTGCTCGGTGAGGAATTCGTTTCGATGACCACAGTTGCGATGAAGCGCAGCAAATATGCCAATGACCAACTACAGGACCCGCTAACCGTTTTAGCACACACCGAATCCGGCGTTTTGATGACCGTTGATATCGCAGCAAATAGCACTTACGGCTATGAAGTCCGCATGGAAGCACTTATGGAGAATGGATCACTTGAGATCGATAATTTAGGTGGGGTGTCAATTTCTTACGATTTCAATTTGCCGCCACGAACTCATGGCAAGTTGTACGAAAATTGGATGGGACGCTTTGAGCAGGCTTATATAAACGAATTAACCGCTTGGATAGGTTCAATTAAATCCGGTGTGCGTCACCCAGACTTGGCAACAGCCAATGATGGACTTGCATCATCTATTGCCTGTGAAATGGGAGTTGCTTCGCTTAAATAATTTAGCGAGCGTTATGACTGCTGCTGCATAGACCAAAGCGTCCAAATATGTGTGCGCACCGTTCTTGGTTGACGCATGATTTGTACGATCTGGAAAGCAACATCATCTGCGCGCAAGAAAGTAGCAAGCTTTGGTTCGCCTGCTTTGCGACCGGCTTCAATTGCAAACTGAGTATCTGTTCCGGCAGGACATACCAGCGCTACGCGCACACCCTTTTCCCGAAGTTCGCGATCGAGTCCGCCTGCAAAACCAACTTGAGCATGCTTAGTTCCAGCGTAGATTGATTCATCTCCGCCACCACGGAAGCCCGCCACTGATGAAACCATGATGATATCGCCGGCCTTTTTAGCCAACATTGTTGGGAGCGTTGCACGAACAATGTGCACGCTACCTTCGTAATTTGTGCGCATCATGCGATTTA
>CAZKNQ010000113.1:0-3823 GCA_964554225.1 uncultured Candidatus Planktophila sp. | reverse complement strand
CCGGGGGATTTACAGTCCCCTCCCATTGGCCGCTCGGGCAACCCGCCAGGGTCGTTTTTTTACGGCGGGCGCAAGGTTACCTCAATTTTTTAGTGAGGGGTAATCGGCTATTTTTACTGCTTTTTCCAGATAAATATAAGGATGAGTGAGCCACCAACGATCGCAGTGATGCTAAAAATTAGATAGATAGAAAGATTATTTCCTGATGGAGTTGGCGAAGTGTTTATCGGTTCAGATTTAATCTCTGAAGTTGTTACACCAGAAGCGCCAACCGTGAAGGAAAACTCGCCCTTAATTACATGGCCATCAGAAGCGACTGCACGATATTGAACTTTGTATTTACCAATTTTTTCACTAGTTATAAGCGCTTTAGATAAGGTAGGACCTGCAACTGTTACCTTCCCTTGGCTCATCTCTTCACCAGTTGAATCAAGAACTGAAATGGAATTAGAGTTGCCGATATCAATTAGATCTTCGGCAAAGGTGACGTTAACTTCCGGTGGAAGCGAATTAATTACTGATTCACCCTGTGGGATTGAGTTAACTAACTCTGTATGCGCTGAGACTGGCGAAGCCGAAAATGCAAGAAAAATGGCTCCTGCTAAAGCGATAGTCTGTCGAATGCGCATAAATTAATTCTACTTCTCATAAACTTTATTAATCCTTCCAAGCACGATAACCTAGCGCTATTCAAAGTGATCTTTACCGCTTTTAGGAGGGCCATCATGGCTGATAGCAGTTTCGATGTAGTTTCAAAGATTGATCGTATGGAGCTTGATAACGCTATCAACCAAGCGATCCGCGAGATTGATACCCGCTTTGACTTTAAAAATACCGGTGCAAAAATTGAAATGGCCGGCGAGAAGATCAATATTGAAGCCGATACCGAAGAACGCGCTAAGGCGACTCTTGACGTCATCAAAGATAAGATGATTAAGCGCGGAGTTTCACTAAAGCACATTGATCCGGGCGAACCACAACTTTCTGGGAAGATCTACAAGATCTCTTGCCCACTTAAAGAAGGTATCTCTACAGAGAATGCCAAAAAAATCGCAAAGTTCTTGCGCGATGAGGGTCCAAAATCTGTTAAATCTCAGATCCAAGGAGATGAACTACGCGTTTCCAGCAAGAGCCGCGATGACCTACAGACCACGATGGCTTTGATTAAAGAAGGTAAGTGGGATTTCGCAGTTCAATTTGTGAATTTCCGTTAATTGAAAACGCAGAAGCTCGGCCTCATTTATGGGGTTAGCGCATATGTATTGTGGGGAATGTTTCCTCTCTATTGGCCGCTGCTCGAGCCTGCTAATCCCCTGGAAATCGTGTCGCACCGCGCTGTCTGGACTCTAATTTTCTGCGTAATTGTTCTGGCTATAACTCATGCCCTCAAATCAACCTTGGCTACTTTTCGTCGCCCAAAGGTTGCGATCAAGTTATTTCTCGCCTCAATTCTTATCTCTATTAACTGGTTGATTTATATCTGGGCAACCAATAACGGGCACGTTGTTGAGGCCTCACTTGGTTATTACATAAACCCGCTGATCATCATCGCCTTCGGTGTGATTTTGTTGAAAGAGAAGATGCGCCGGCTTCAATGGGTAGCAGTATCAATTGCAACCGTGGGCGTCATCATCCTCACCGTTGATTACGGTCGTCTGCCTTGGGTTGCTCTGGGGCTCGCTCTTTCCTGGGGAACTTACGGACTTGTTAAAAAACAACTTGGGCTTGGTGCGCTAGAAGGTCTTGCGATCGAAACGATGATCGCCTTTATTCCTTACTGCGGATACCTCATCTTTATTGGATCTAAGGGTGAAGGACAGTTCGGCAATGGCGCAGGTTTAACGATTCTTTTGATTAGCGCAGGCGCAGTAACGGCGATTCCTTTGCTGCTATTTAACGGATCTACTACGCGTCTTCCATATTCAACGATCGGGCTTATGCAATATATAACTCCAACGATTCAATTTTCGATTGGAGTCTGGGTTAATAATGAAGCGATGCCTACAGCTCGTTGGGTGGGATTTATCTTTATCTGGTTAGCGCTTATGACGCTGGCGACGGATCTTTTGAAATCAGGCAGATCGATCGACAACAGCATCGCATAGCGAGAACAAGGCGCTGGTTGCCGAGTTAAGTGGCAGCGGGCCAAGTGCGGTGCGCGCATCTTTAGCAACGTTTCCTAGCTGCTGTCGGGCTTGCTGCAAGCCATCATGGGTGCGAAGAGCGCGAAGAACTTGCTGCACTACAACTTCATCATGAATAGGCGCGCTTAATAGACGTTTAAGTTCAGCATCTTCAACTTTATTTGAGGCCATTACATTTAAAGTTACCAAGGTAGGAACGCCTTCACGCAGATCTGTTCCTGGAGTTTTTCCAGATTGGCTAGATTCGCTGGCAATATCGATAACATCATCCGCAAGTTGGAATGCGATACCGATCTGTTCGCCAAATTTAGTAAGTGTTTCAACGGTTTCACGATTGGCACCGGATAGAAGAGCACCGAACCGAGCGCTAGTGGCAATTAGCGAACCAGTCTTATCCCCCACAACGCGCAGGTAATGTGCGAGTGGATCTTCACCATTTTGCGGTCCTTGGGTTTCCATTATCTGCCCAATAACTAAACGCTCGAAAGTTCGTGCTTGTAGGCGAACTGCTTCCGGGCCAAGGTCGGCAAGTAGATCTGATGCTTTTGAGAAAAGGTAATCGCCAGTCAAAATTGCGATGGTATTTCCCCAACGGTTGTTTGCACTCTCTACACCGCGACGAAGTGGCGCTTCATCCATTACATCATCGTGATAGAGCGTAGCTAGATGCGTTAATTCACAGACCACCGCTGCCGGAATTACTTCCTTGCGCGTTGGGTCGCCAAAGTGAGATGAGATAAGAGTTAATAGCGGGCGCAAACGCTTTCCGCCGGCAGCAACTAAGTGGCGAGAGGTTTCTTCTACAAGCGGGTAATCACCTTTAATGTGCTCACGCAATAAATGTTCAACACCTTGCATACCTGTTGCAAGATCCGCCTCAAGGGCGGGATC
The DNA here is from genome assembly GCA_964554225.1 of uncultured Candidatus Planktophila sp. Taxonomy (GTDB): domain Bacteria; phylum Actinomycetota; class Actinomycetes; order Nanopelagicales; family Nanopelagicaceae; genus Planktophila. Next base: position 788 of record CAZKNQ010000113.1, on the reverse strand, counting down.
AAGATCAGGAATGCCGAATGATGACATTAGCGAAGGAAGGCAGCTGAGCTTTGAATAAAGTTAATCAAAGGAGTTGGGTAGATTCCGAGTGCGAAGGTAGCTACTGCAGATACTGTGATCGTGATCTGTGTGTAAATTGATGGAATCACAACGCTAGTTCCATCCTCGACTGGATCTTTAAAGAACATCAGAACAATTACGCGGATATAGAAGAACGCTGCAATTGCTGATGAAAGAACACCGGTAATCAAAATTACTGTTGATCCGCTTTCGTAGGCCGCTGAGAAGATCGAGAACTTTCCTATAAATCCGCTTGTTAGCGTGATTCCAGCAAATGCCAACAAGAAACCAGCGAATGCTGTGGCAACCCATGGTGAACGCTTTCCTAAACCGCTCCAGCGATTTAGATCGGTAACTTCACCAGCAGCGTCGCGAACCAAAGTTACAACTCCGAAAGCGCCTACGGTGGCGATTCCGTATGCAAATAGATAGAAGATTGAAGATTCCAAACCTGATTTGCTGAGCGCAATTACACCTGAGAGCAAGAAGCCTGCATGGGCGATAGATGAGTAAGCAAGCATGCGCTTTACATCGCGCTGTGCGATTGCAACCAGTGAACCAAAGACCATTGTTATTAGTGCGATAGCGATGATCGCAGGGCGCCATTGCCAATAGCCTTCCGCAAAAGAAACGTAGAAAATACGTAGCATCGCACCGAATGCGGCAACCTTGGTTGCACCAGCCATAAGAGCAGTTACTGCAGTTGGTGCGCCCTGATAAACATCTGG
>CAZKNQ010000112.1:0-3829 GCA_964554225.1 uncultured Candidatus Planktophila sp. | reverse complement strand
CACCGATCTTTGCGCCCATGACTGCAGAACCAAGTGGAGATTTCTCGCTGTAAACACTTAGATCCCCTGTAGAAATTTCACGTGAACCAAGTAAGAATTTTTCTTCATCGCCGGCGATGATTGCGGTGATAACCATTCCGGGACCAACGGTTCCATCTGCAGAAGCTGGTGGAGTTCCGATGTGTGCGTTCTCGAGCATCTGCTTAAGTTGGCGAATACGCGCTTCCATCTTGCCTTGTTCATCGCGCGCAGCGTGATAGCCACCGTTCTCTTTTAGATCGCCCTCTGCGCGAGCAGCCTCAATCTTTGCGGTGACTTCTTTGCGACCAACGTTCTCGAGGTTCTCGAGTTCGGCGCGCAAGCGATCAGCGGCTTCTTGGGTAAGCCAAGTTTGTGGGGTACTCATAAGGGGCAACGGTATACGAAGTAATTATTCGGCGCGACAACGGGCGATGCTGGCAGTGAGCGGTGTTGAGCGTGTGGGAATAGCAGTTACCTGCTGGCTAAAGCGCTCACCTGCAGGGATGGTGTCATCAATTTGGCCAACAACACTTTTATCTTGGTCTAAAGCCTTTAACGTGCAGATAACTACTTGATCGGAATCTGTGCGATTTATTGAATAGCGAAGAGAGATCTCTTTCTCACCTGTTACTTCAAATGAAATTAATTGGCTACTAATTGATGGATTTGCATGATGAAGTCCCGCCCAGAAAATCCACAGAAGTCCAAAGATAGAAATAGCAAAAGCATATGCAACCCAACGATTTCCACCGGCTTTGCCATAGCGATCTTCGTAGGAAAACTCCTGCGCTTCTTTCATGAGTTGATTATGGCATGATTAGGGTATGCGAGAAACTGTAGATCAAGGCTGGCCCGGATCACTTACTGTTTTATTTCTCTGTATATCTGTTGCCTTTTTGCTGCGTAGTTTCTACAAGCGTTACATGCGTATGAACGCCCGCAAAGATGAAAACCCAACCGATAATTAAAAAGATTTTTCAAGGCGCAGCGGTAATTTCGCTAGCGCTTATTTTTATAGCCTTGGGTAATTGGCAGCTAGATCGCTCAGTAATCGTTAAAGAGTTAAATGCGGCCGCTAAGGTAATTGATCCAAAGATTTATTCACTAAGTGAATTAGCAGAGCCTTCGGTAAACCTTGATTCAAGAAATGTAAATAAGAGCGTTGCAGTCTCTGGGTTTTACGTCGCTAACTTCAAAGCGCCCGTGCAGAAAGATATTGATGGCCGGGTAAGTGATTGGGAAGTTGCTTTGTTACAGGTAGATGGTTCAGATCCCGAATCTGGAATCCTGGTTGTGCGTGGGCTCTGGGCTGATCGATTAAATAACCCAGAAGTTGCGATGTCTACGAGGGTTGAAATTATTGGCGCTCTGCAGCCCCATCAAAACGATGATCGCGCAGAGAATGTGCCTGGGGTTATCTCAAGACTTGATAGCAGCGTCATCGTGGGCCTAACCGATCTTGAGTTATATGACGGATTTGTTGTCGCAAAATCTGAAAAGACTGCTGCTGGCGATTTAATTCGCGATCGCGTGGTTGCCACACCTCCGGTTTCCAAAGTAGCAGGTTATTACTGGCAACATATTTCCTATGTAGCAATCTGGTGGTTGATGGCGGCGATAGTTCTTTACCTTCCGTTCTATCGCCGTAGTATTAAGCCATGAGCGGTGCGGTAAAGAGATTTCGAGTAATGGCGTTAATCGCCGGAGTAATGTCCCTGCTTCTCTGGTTTGTTGATCTGCCAGTGGCTTATCTATTTAACAATGAAGACTGGAAAGCCAAAGTTGTCTGGATTCCCTTTGTTCATGGTTGGGTTTATGCCGTTTACCTGTTAGCTGCGATCCAATTTTCCGTTAAAGCGCGCTGGGAACTGCGCCGGGTTATCTGGTTGGCGCTAGCTGGAACTTTGCCGATTGCCTCATTTATAGCAGAGCGCAAAATTGTTAAGACTTATTCGTAACGAAATTAAATCTGCACTTTATCCACTTTATGAGTGGCGGATTGTTAAGTATCTAGATTTTTCAAAGACTCCGCGCCATGTTGGAGTAATCCTGGATGGCAATCGCCGTTTCGCAAAAGAGAACCCCAGCCCCACAGATCCCAAGGGCCATCGCCGCGGGGCGAGCAAGATTGTGGAATTTCTTGGCTGGTGTGACGAAGCCAAAGTAGAAGTTGTAACGCTCTGGTTGTTATCTACGGAAAACTTTAAACGTACCCCTGAAGAGCTAGATGGCCTACTTAAAATTATTGGCGATACCGTCGACGAACTCTGCGCAACTGGAAAATGGAATATCAAGGCGGTAGGCGCACTTGATCTATTGCCGCCTTGGCTTAGTGAGAAGTTAGCGAACCTACCGCCGGTAAATGGTGGCGGAGTCGAGGTAAACGTGGCAATTGGCTACGGCGGACGGCGTGAGATCGTGGATGCCGTTAAGGGATATTTGCAGGAAAAGAGCGCTCTTGGCGCAACATTGGAAAGCGCCGCCCACGATCTAAGTGCTGACGAGATTTCAAAGTTCTTATATACAGCTGGCCAACCCGATCCTGAACTTTTGATCCGCACATCCGGTGAGCAACGCCTTGGAGGATTCTTGTTATGGCAGAGCGCGCTATCGGAGTTCTATTTCTGTGAGGCTTATTGGCCAGATTTTCGTCGCGTTGATTTCTTACGTGCTCTTCGCGCATATTCACAGCGCCACCGTCGTCTTGGAGCTTAAATAAATTAGGGCGTGTCGCACTTAAAAGCCGTGCTTTGCGTTCTATCTTTTTCTAGTCAGAAGCAAGTCCCATCGGATACAACTAAAGAGAATGCGAGAGCTGGCCATTGGCTACTCCAGTATCTTCCGGTAAGAAAAAGAATTTAATAAAGACTTACGTCATAGATACCAGCGTTCTCCTGGCAGATCCAAACGCGCTCTCGAAATTTGAAGAGCATGAAGTCATCATTCCGATCGCAGTCATTGGCGAGCTAGAGACCAAGCGCGATCACCCAGAACTCGGATACTTTGCCCGCGCCGCACTTCGCACCCTTGATGATTTGCGCGTTTCACACGGCCGACTAGATCAACCACTGGTGATCACCCCAGAAGGCGGCACCCTTTCAGTTGAGTTAAACCACACCGATTTGAGCACCTTGCCGCACGGATTCTTACGTGATGGCACAAACGATTCGCGCATCCTGGCGATCGCAAAAAATTTAATGTCCGATGGAAGACAGGTAGTTCTAGTTACCAAAGATTTGCCACTTCGCGTTAAAGCATCTTCGGTTGGCGTTGAAGCCCAAGAATATTTAGCCGAACTTGTTTCCAATAGCGGATGGACCGGTATCGAAGAACTCGATGTTGGCCACAACGTTATTGATGAGCTCTATTCCTCAGATCGTGCAGACCATGAAGCAGCACATCAATTGCCAGTACACACCGGAATCGTTTTACATTCTGAAAAAGGCAGCGCCCTGGCTCGAGTCACCGCCGATAAGCGCTTGCAGTTGGTGCGCGGTGATCGCAACGCCTTTGGCCTTCACGGTCGCTCGGCCGAACAACGCATCGCACTCGACCTTTTATTAGATCCCGAAATCGGAATCGTTTCGCTCGGCGGTCGCGCCGGAACCGGAAAGTCAGCGCTGGCACTTTGCGCCGGCCTTGAAGCAGTGATGGAAAAGCGCCTCCATAAAAAAGTTGTGATCTTCCGTCCGCTCTATCCAGTTGGCGGCCAAGAGCTCGGTTACTTGCCGGGCAGCGAAGGCGAGAAGATGTCGCCGTGGGCCCAAGCGGTCTTCGATACTTTGGGCGCTCTGGTTTCGGAAGCGGT
>CAZKNQ010000111.1:0-3860 GCA_964554225.1 uncultured Candidatus Planktophila sp. | reverse complement strand
AGTCCGGTTGCAATACCAGGACCGATTGCTGCGAGGCCAAAACCGACCAGGTTGAGTGTGCCTTCCATTTTTTACTGCCTTTCGTTAGGTGTTAGTGCTCGTCGGCAAGGGCGCCGGCGATGTAGAGAGCGGTCAACAGAGTAAAGATATACGCCTGAAGACATTGGACCATGAACTCGAAGAAGGTCAACACAATGCCGATACCAAAGGCAAACGGGCTAACCAACTTCAAACCAAGTGCACCTTGGGCAAGGTGTTCGCCGCCCAAGATAAATACGAGCAACAACAAGTGGCCCGCAAACATATTTGCAAATAGACGCAGGGAGAGCGTTAAAGGACGAACCAAAAAGAAGGTAAGAATTTCAAGAGGCGTAATCAAAATGTAGGCAGCCTTTGGAACGCCAGGCATGAACATGATGTCCTTTATGTATTTGAAGAATCCATGATGGCGGATGCCTACATAATGGAATACGAAGAATGTAAATGCAGCCAATACATATGCAAATCCCACGTGAGACATCGTTGGGAACTGGAGAAGCGGAATAATTCCGAACCAGTTATTGACCAAAATAAAGGTGAAAAGTGTAAATAGGTAAGGTACAAAGCGAAGGAATTCGTGGCCAATTACATCTTTGGCAAGATCATTTCGCACAAAGGCGTAAACACTTTCACCGGCGAACTGGAGCTTGGATGGAACGACCGCCGCTTTACGTGATGCGGCGATAAAGAATACTGAGATCAAAACTACTGAGAGTAGAACTAGGAAAATTGGTTTCGTCGTATAAGGATTATCGCCAAAAATTGGTGGCAGTTCGAAGTCTTTGGTACTTGGCGGGACAAAGCCTTCGCCTTCAGCGCCTGAACGAACTAACGCGAGCACACGAACTCCAATTTACTTAGCCGAGATAAGGGGATTGCCTGTAACGGGGCAACCTTATGGGTAAAAGCCTTCCCCTGTGAAATCCAAAGGATGTGATCTGAGCGCTATTCGCGGCCGAACCGTACCTATTGGTCGGCCCGCTACTCGCGGCCGAACCTGAGCCACACCAAATAAATGGCCCCGCCCATACCCACGAGCAGGCCGGCCAAGGTTAGGTAACTGGTTCCGAGCCACTTATCTGCGGCATAGCCAACCCCGCCCCAGAAAAGTAGTCCGGAAAGGAGGTAGCCAAAGATGGTCCACATTGCGTTTTCGTCGCGCTTGTTCTGACTGCTGTTGCTCACTGGAACCTCCGTGGCCGTATTTACGGTTTTGCTTGAGGGGGTAATGGTAGATGAGTTTTGAGCTTGAGGTAACTAGCGATCTCTCCCCCGAGCCAGGCGATCGTAAGCGCACAGGCTGCGACCCCGAAGCTCAAACGATCGATTACATCGCGATCGGTGTATTTAGCCAGCGCCCATAAGAAGAGGCCGAGGAAGAAAAGTTTTGCGAAGTAAGAAAATAGCGCCATTGCCATGGTGCTTATCGGATCAAGATTTCTAGTGAGTCGCGAAACCAAGATATGTACGATGAAGTAAATAGCCACTATAAATTGCGCAAGCAGGGCGCCGTAGAAACCAGCAAGGCCACGAGAAACAGTAAATAGAACTATTGCGATTGCGCCAACAATCAGAGTTGGCTTTACTGCACCTCGTAAAAGTTGTGATTCATTTGATTGATTATCAGACATGGCTCACACTTTCTGAAATTCGTAGCGATTTTGATTTACCGCGGGTAAAGAAGATCGTGAGCGCCAACATAGCGCCTGCAAATATCGCCGCTACCCAAAGTGGAGCAAATGCTGAAACGGTGACAGGAAATGCAATTGTTGCGGTCCACAAATACATAATCGCAGCGGTGCGGATTTGGGTATTGCCAGCGCGCATAATGCGGTGATGAAGATGTTCTTTATCCGATGAAAATGGAGATTTACCAGCGCGAATTCGGCGAAAGATTGCCAGCGTTAAATCTGCAAGTGGAATTGCAAGGACAGCAAAAGGAAGCAATAGCGGCAGAAGTGCAGGCCCTAGCTTCTCTTCGCTAATCGCATTCGGGTCAACCTGGCCGGTCAAAGTGATTGCAGATGCGGCAAGCATCAGACCTAGAAACATCGACCCTGAATCCCCCATAAAGATGCGAGCGGGATGCGAGTTATGTGGCAAGAAGCCTAAGCAAACACCGATTGCGATCGCCGTAATTAGTGATGGCGCACCTGCACGGTTGAAGCCGTAGACAACCGCCAATAAGTAAGCAAAGGCGAAGAAAGCAGAACCAGCAATTGCAACTATTCCAGCGGCTAATCCATCTAGCCCATCGATAAAGTTAACTGCGTTAATTGTTACGAGAACTATAAGCACGGTAAGTAATTGACCTACGCTCGGTGGCAACATGGTTACGCCATTTATCGGTAACCATAAAATTTGTATTCCGTATAACAACAAAATTCCAGCCGCAAGAGCCTGACCTGCCAATTTGGTAATCGCATCTAATTCATAACGATCATCTGCCATCCCAAGCAATACTAAGAAGGTTCCGGCTAAGAAAATTCCTTGCGCATCGTTACCGAAAGATTTCCCAACAAGTTCAAGATTGCCAACTATTAAGAAAGTGGCAGACATCGCAAGCCACATCGCAAGCCCGCCCCAACGTGGAGTTGGGGTGATATGAATATCACGCTTGCGAATCTGGGCAACTGCTCCAAAATGTAACGCCCATTTTCTGACAAGCGGTGTGATTAAGTAACAGAGCGCTGCTGCGAGTAAGAGCGTTACGAGATATTCGCGCATGCGCTAATTGCTGCCTTTATGCGGTGTAAATCGGAAAACGTGCAGTGAGTGCGTGAACTTCAGATTTGATTGCCGCGTGCGCCTTCTCGTCATCAGTCTTGATCGCACGCGAGATAAAGGAAGCGATCTGCTGCATCTCTGCAACGCCCATTCCTTGCGTTGTTGTCGCAGGAGTTCCAACGCGAATACCGCTTGTGATTCCTGGCTTTTCAGGATCGAAAGGAATTGAATTCTTATTCATCACAATTCCTGCTAAACCGCAACGCTCATCTGCAACTTTTCCAGTTACGCCAGTGCTGCGAATATCCATCAGCGCTAAGTGGGTTTGCGTTCCACCAGATACTGCGCGCATTCCCTCTTTTTCTAGAGCTGCGGCAAGTGCTTTAGCGTTAACAATTACATCCTTGGCATACTTTTGATAGGCAGGTGTTGCACATTCGGCGAGCGCAATCGCTTTGCCAGCAACCGCCGACATGATTGGTCCACCTTGCATACCAGGAAATACCGCTTTATCAATCGCGGCCGCATGTTCAGCTTTCGCCAAGATCATTCCACCGCGTGGCCCGCGCAGAACTTTATGAGTTGTAAATGAGACAACATCTGCATAAGGAACTGGCGATGGAATCGCCTTACCTGCAACAAGTCCGATGAAGTGCGCCGCATCGACCCACATAATCGCTCCGACTTCATCACAGATTGCACGAATCTTTTCAAAGTCGACTAACGATGGGTAAGCAGTTGCTCCAGAACAGATCATCTTTGGCTTGGTGCGGATCGCGATATCGCGAAGCTCGTCATAATCAATTAACTCATTATCTTGGCGAACGCCATATGACTCGACGTTAAACCACTTTCCAGAGAAGTTAACTGGTGAGCCATGTGTTAAGTGGCCACCGTGAGCAAGTGACATCGCAAGGACAGTGTCACCTGGCTTGGTAAATGCTTGATACACCGCAACATTTGCGCTGGCTCCTGAGTGCGGTTGCACGTTGGCATGTTCTGCACCAAATAAAGATTTAGCACGTTCAATTGCAATCACTTCGGCCTTATCAACTTCTTCGCAGCCGCCGTAATAACGCTTGCCTGGATAACCT
>CAZKNQ010000110.1:0-3864 GCA_964554225.1 uncultured Candidatus Planktophila sp. | reverse complement strand
GCAACTGCTTCTTTACGACGACCAGTGCCTGCACCAGGTGCCTTGATTGCTGGGCGGTTGGTTGCAGCTGCTGGTGTTGCTGAAGAGTAAGAAGTAGGAACTTCGTTCTCGTCTAGATCTGTAACTTCGTTATAAGTTGTATCTGACATTTGTTATGGGTCCCTTACTTTGCGATCTGTGAAACTTGAGTGAATACATATGGTGTTGGTGATTGAGCAGCGTGTGGGTGCTCAGGTCCTGCATAAACCTTTAGCTTTGATGCAATCTGCTGGCCAAGGCGGTTCTTTGGAAGCATTCCCTTGATCGCCTTTTCAACAGCGCGGGTTGGGTGCTTTTCAATAAGTTCGCCGTAAACAGTTGAAGTTAAACCACCTGGGAAACCTGAGTGGCGGTGTTCAAATTTTGAAAGCGCCTTGTTACCTGAAAGAGCAATCTTTTCTGCATTGATGATTACAACGAAGTCGCCCATATCCATGTGAGGAGCAAATGTTGCCTTGTGCTTACCGCGAAGAAGAACAGCAGCATGTGTTGCAAGGCGGCCAAGAACTACATCTTGTGCATCGATGACGTGCCATTTACGGACGACATCTCCGGCCTTAGGACTATATGTACGCATGCTTTATTACCTTCTTCTTTATAGTTTGAACTTAGTTAGAGCTTTGATAAAACCGGTGGTACTGCTTTCGGCGCCTTAACTGGCGCAGGGGCTGAACTTTACCTTTCATGCGTAGCAGGGTCAAAATGGCCTAAATCCACGCATGCCACCCACCCCTTAGTGGTCAAAGATCGGCTCAGGGCTCTCATAGACCTGGCCATTTGCCCCAAATACGAGAAAGCGAGTAAATCCGCGAGTAAACCAGCGATCGTGCGTAACTGAGAGAACGGTTCCTTCGTAACGATCGAGTGCTTTCTCCAAACTTTCAGCACTCGCTAGATCGAGGTTATCGGTTGGTTCATCAAGTAATAACAAGGTAGAACCAGATAGTTCGAGCAATAGAACTTGGAAACGCGCTTGTTGTCCGCCAGAAAGTGAAGAGAACTTCTGTTCTGCTTGCTTATCAATTTCATATTTGCGAAGTGCGCTCTTGGCTGGGCCAAGTTGTAGCGAGTATGTCTCCCATAAAATTTCGAGCAAAGTCTTTGATTCGAATTCAGGGTGAGCATGCGTTTGTGCGAAGTAACCAATCTCAACACGTGCGCCAACTTTAAAGTTACCACTGTATTTAACGGTTTCATCGCCAGCGATCATGCGCAGGAAGTGAGATTTACCAGTGCCGTTCTTACCAAGCACTGCGATGCGATCGCCGAAGAAGACTTCGAAGTTAAATGGTTCAGTTAGGTTAGCAAGGGCTAGGTTTTCGAAGGTAAGTGCGCGCAGACCTGTACGGCCACCACGCAAGCCGACCTTTACATCTTGTTCAATCGGTGGCGCCTCTGGAGCGCCCGCTTCTTCAAATTTACGAAGCCGCGTCTGCATCGCATGATACTTATTTGCCATATCCGGAGAAATGGCGGCTTGTACTTGCAAGGTTTTAACCAAATCAATTAGCCGTTGGTGTTCTTGTTCCCAGCGCAAGAGCATTTCGGCAAAGCGTTCGTTGCGCGCTTTACGGGCATCATGCCAAGTCGAGAACTTTCCACCATGCACCCAAGTGGTATTTCCATTTACACCTTGTTCTAGGGTCACAATTCGGTTAGCGGTATTTTCCAGCAATTCGCGATCGTGGCTTACAAAGAGAACAGTCTTCTTAGTAGCACCGATGACTTCTTCCAACCAACGCTTTGATGGAACATCCAGGTAGTTATCTGGTTCGTCAAGAAGTAAGACTTCTTCGGGACCTTCTAGCAGTGCGCGCAAAACTAACTTCTTCTGTTCTCCCCCAGATAAAGTGTTGACTTTGCGGGTCGCCACTTGCTCAAAAGATTTATTTAACATCTCGGTGCAACAGACATCCCAAATTAGTTCGAAGTCATAGCCGCCGGCATCTCCCCAATCGATAATCGCTTGGGCGTAATTCATCTGATCTTTCTCACTACCGCTGGCGTTCATCGCAACTTCAGTTGAGACCACTTTTTCAGCAGCATCACGAATGCGCTTTGGCGCAATTGAAAGCAGTAAGTCTCGAACCGTTGATTCGTCACGAACTGAACCAATGAACTGGCGCATCACACCTAAGCCACCCGTAATCGCGACTGCACCTTCATCGGGTTTTAAATCACCACAAATCATGCGAATCAAAGTTGTCTTGCCTGATCCGTTAGGGCCGATTAGCGCTACCTTGGCACCATCACCAACACGAAATGAAACATCGTTAAGCAACACTCGTCCATCAGATAGGGAGTACTCAACACCGCTTACATCAATATGTCCCATTAGTTATCTTCTTCATCACGACGGGCAACCGTCTTTTTTGCACGTTCCAGTAGCTCTGCTGCATCTGGATAATCCACTTTATATAGGGTTAAACCGCGCGCTGGGAATACGAGTGAATCACTAACTCGCTCTTTATTTTCCAGCAAAGTCGTAATCCATTCCGGGTCTTTGCGACCATCAGCAACGCAGACAATTGCACCTACTAAGTTGCGAACCATTGAATAACAGAAGGCATCAGCCACAACATCGGCAACTAAACAACCTTCTTTGTCACGGCGCCATTGGTAGTTTTCAAGGGTGCGAATCGTTGTTGCACCTTCACGATATTTACAAAAAGCAGCGTAATTATGGGTGCCAAGCAGCAAAGCGCTGGCGCGGTTCATTACATCTACATCTAACGGGCGATACCAAGATGCGGTATTTAATCGCGCCAGTGGCTGAATAACTTTATTTTCATCGACAATGCGATATTCGTAGTAACGACGTAGCGCTGAGAATCGGGCGTGGAAAGCAGGAGGCGCGATTTCGATCTTATTGATTCGCAAATCTTCATCAAGAATCCGGTTTAACTTATAGGTTAAATCGTCGAGATCAAGAGATTCTGGAACATCAACGTGAATTACTTGGCCAGTTGCGTGGACTCCGGCATCGGTACGGCCAGCGACAACGGTTTCAACGTTAATTCGGGCGATCTTGCTTAGCGCTTCTTCGAAGCAAGCTTGCACAGTTCGGCGATCGGGTTGCATCGCCCAACCTGAAAAGTTAGTGCCGTCGTAAGCCAGATCTATCCGTAAACGACGAAACCCACTCTCGGGATAGAGAGTGGGTTCGGTCATTTAATTATTTGCTTAGCTAGTTAGAACTTGAGAATTACTTATCTTTCTCAGTTAGAACTTCGATTACTGCCATTGGTGCGTTATCGCCCTTGCGAGGACCAATTTTGGTGATACGTGTGTATCCGCCATCGCGAGTTGCAAAACGTGGACCGATTTCAGTAAAGAGTGTGTGAACAACGCTCTTATTTGCAATGCGGGCCATTACTTCACGACGTGCTGGAAGATCGCCCTTCTTTGCGAAGGTAATTAGCTTTTCAGCCAACGGACGAAGACGCTTAGCCTTTGCCTCTGTTGTTGTGATCTTTCCGTGCTCGAACAACTGCTCAGCAAGTGTGCGAAGGATTAGACGCTCATGTGATGGGCCGGAACCCAAACGAGGACCTTTAGTTGGTTTTGGCATTGTCGTATCTCCTAGGCCTGATCTGCTTCAGCGAAATCGTCATCTGATGCATTGAAGTTCTGGTGCTTTGTTGGATCAAATCCTGCTGGGCTGTCCTTTAGAGACATTCCCATTGAGACAAGCTTTGCCTTGATCTCATCGATGGACTTTGAACCAAAGTTACGGATATCGAGTAGGTCTGCCTCTGAACGGTTTACCAACTCGCCAACTGTGTGAATGCCTTCGCGCTTCAAGCAGTTGTATGAGCGAACTGT
>CAZKNQ010000109.1:0-3879 GCA_964554225.1 uncultured Candidatus Planktophila sp. | reverse complement strand
TCTTCGCGTTGGTAGAGATCAGGGCTCTGGCAGGAAGAACAATTTGTTGCAGCAGCTTCGTTTGATGCTCCGCATGCACGACAGGTGCGACGTGAAGAAAGGCGTTTGATGATTTCATCAGCAGCAATTGAAAGTTCGAGCGCTGCTTGTAGCGGAGTCTTATTTTCGGCCAGAAATGCTCGGAGAACTTCTGCTTGCGCAACGTTGCGCGGATAGCCATCTAGAAGAAAGCCGTTTGCAACATCGTCATGGGTAAGGCGATCTTTGACCATATCGTTGGTGACTGAATCTGGAACGAGTTCGCCGCGATCCATAAATGCTTTCGCTTGGTTTCCAAGTTCTGTTCCGGCTTTCAAATTAGCGCGGAAGATATCGCCAGTTGAAATATGCGGAATTGAATAATGTGCAGATAGGAATTGAGCTTGTGTTCCTTTTCCAGCACCTGGTGGTCCAACCAGGATTAGACGCATTAGCGCAAGAACCCCTCATATGAACGCTGTTGCAACTGGCTTTCAATCTGCTTTGCAGTATCAAGACCAACGCCGACAACGATCAGGATCGCAGTTCCGCCGAATGGGAAGTTCTGAGTTGCACCGAAGACGATCAACGCACCGATTGGAATAATCGCAACGAGCGCAAGATAGAGCGAACCTGGCGCTGTGATGCGTGAGAGAACGTATTGCAAGTATTCAGAAGTTGGGCGACCGGCACGGATACCTGGAATAAATCCACCGTACTTCTTCATATTGTCTGCAACCTCATCTGGATTAAAGGTAATCGCTACGTAGAAGTAGGTGAAGAAGATAATCAAAGCTGAGTAAGCAGTTACATAAAAAACGTTATCGCCATTTACGAGGTTACGGGAAACCCAAATCGCCCAGCCTGCTTGGCTATTGGTGAAGTTGACGATCAAAGATGGGATGTAGAGAAGTGATGAAGCGAAGATAACCGGGATAACGCCAGCCTGGTTTACCTTAATTGGAATATATGTACTTGTTCCGCCGTAAGCCTGACGTCCAACCATGCGCTTTGCATATTGCACAGGAATTCGACGTTGCGCTTGTTCAACGAATACAACCGCTGCGACAACTGCAATTCCGACCGCTAGAACAACGAGGAATGCGAAGAGGCCCTTTTGAACGCGGATGCTCCAAAGTTGTCCAGGGAAACTTGCTGCGATAGATGTAAAGATCAAGATAGACATACCGTTACCGATACCGCGATCAGTGATTAACTCACCAAGCCACATAATTACTGATGTTCCGGCAGTCATAACGATGATCATCGTTGCGATGCGCTGCCATGAAGTATCAGGAATGATCGCTTCGTTACAGCCTGAGATCAAACGACCTGGTGTACGAGCAACTGCAACCAAACCTGTTGATTGAAGTACTGCTAAACCAATTGTTAGATAACGGGTGTACTGGGTTAACTTCGCAGTTCCAGATTGTCCCTCTTTCTTAAGAGTTTCAAAGCGTGGAATTACGACTGTAAGAAGTTGAATAATGATCGAGCTGGTGATGTAAGGCATGATGCCAAGTGCAAAGACAGAGAGCTGAATTAACGCTCCACCTGAGAACAAGTTAATCAAACCAAAGAGGCCGCCAGTCTGGACTTGGTTAAGACATGTCTGAACTGCTGTGTATGAAACGCCAGGAGTTGGTACGACTGAACCGAAGCGGAAGAGAGCCATGATTGAAAGAGTGAAGAAGATCTTCTTGCGCAGATCTGGTGTCTTAAAAGCCATTCCAAATGCTGAAAGCATCAATCTTCTCCCTCTATCAAATCAAACTAGCTAAGTATTTTTCTAAGAAACCTTAGAGAACCTTGGTTGAACCACCAGCGGCAGCAATCTTTTCGACTGCTGATGCTGAGAATGCATGCGCTGTTACAGATACCTTGACGGCGATATCGCCATTGCCAAGAACCTTTACAGGCAAGCTATCGCGTACTGCGCCCTTGGCAATTAGATCTGCAACTGTTACATCTCCACCCTTAGGGAAGAGATCGTTAATTGTTGCAACGTTAACTGCTTGGTACTCAATTCGTGCTGGGTTCTTAAAGCCGCGAAGCTTAGGCAAACGCATAACCAACGGAAGCTGGCCACCCTCAAAACCTGGGCGAACAGTGTTACGTGCATGTGTTCCCTTGCCACCGCGACCGGCGGTCTTACCCTTTGATGCTTCACCGCGACCCTTACGAGTCTTAGCTTTCTTTGCACCCGGGGCTGGACGAAGGTGATGAAGTTTTAGCGTCATCTTTATTCGACCTCCTCAACCTTGATCAAGTGGCGTGCTGCGTACACCATGCCACGAATTTCTGGACGATCTTCTTTGACGACAACATCGTTGATGCGCTTTAGACCAAGTGAACGCAAGGTCTCGCGAATCTCAGGTTTGTTACCGACCTTAGATTTAATTTGAGTTACTTTTAAACGTGGCATTAGGCACCAACTGTCATCTGTGAAGCGCGGATAATTGCTGCAGGTGCAACATCTTCAAGTGGAAGACCACGACGAGCAGCGATTCCTGCTGGTGACTCGAGCAATTTAAGTGCAGCAACAGTTGCGTGAACCATGTTGATTGCATTATTTGATCCGAGTGACTTGGTCAATACATCTGAGATGCCAGCACATTCAAGAACTGCACGAACAGGTCCACCGGCGATTACTCCGGTACCTGGGCTTGCTGGACGAAGGAGAACTACGCCAGCTGCTGTTTCACCTTGTACTGGGTGAGGAACAGTTCCTTGAACGCGTGGAACTACGAAGAATGACTTCTTTGCCTCTTCGACAGCCTTAGCGATCGCTTGTGGAACTTCCTTAGACTTTCCGTAGCCAATACCGACTGTGCCATTGCCGTCGCCGACAACTACTAGTGCGGTGAATGAGAAACGACGTCCACCCTTAACAACTTTAGAAACACGGTTGATAAAGACAACGCGCTCCATGTATGGAGACTTGTCCTTTTCACGATCGTCGCGACGTTCACGGCGATCGCCATTTCCGCGGCCACGGCCTTTTTCAGAAACCTTGTCAGCGCCCTTGTTATCTGGTGCAGTTGCGGTTGTTGGATTTTCAGCCATTAGAACTCCAATCCGTTCTCTCGTGCACTATCTGCAAGTGCTGCAATACGACCTGTGTACTTATTTCCTGCGCGGTCGAATACAACGGTAGAGATACCGGCATCCTTTCCACGCTTTGCGATCAACGCACCAACTTCGCGAGACTTTGCAGTCTTATCGCCAGTTGACTTGCGGAAGGCTTCTTCCATTGTTGATGCATAAGCCAAGGTCTTACCTTGTGTGTCATCAATGATCTGTACGAAGAGGTGACGCGCAGAGCGAGAAACGACTAGACGTGGACGCGCAGGAGTGCCAGAGACCTTCTTGCGGACGCGGAAGTGACGACGGGCGCGAGCATTAGTAGCTGACCCCTTGCGGACTTTTACACCGATTGCCATTACTTCTTACCTGTCTTTCCTTGCTTACGGCGAACAACTTCGCCTGCCAAACGTAGGCCCTTGCCCTTATAAGGATCTGCTTTACGCAGTTTCTTAATCTTGGCTGCTACTTCGCCAACGAGTTGCTTATCAATTCCGGTGATATGCAACTTGGTTGGAGATTCAACCTTGAAAGAGATTCCTTCTGGAGCTAGGAATGGAACTGGGTGGCTATATCCGAGTAAGAATTCAAGATCCTTACCCTTTTCAGCAACACGGTAACCAACACCGACGATGTCGATAGTTAGTGTGTAACCAGTTGTTACGCCAGTGACCATGTTGGAAACCAATGTGCGTGATAGGCCATGAAGTGAACGTGTAGCACGCTCTTCATTTGGACGAGCAACGGTGATAACACCATCTGCTTGTGAAACTTGAA
>CAZKNQ010000108.1:0-3939 GCA_964554225.1 uncultured Candidatus Planktophila sp. | reverse complement strand
TGGACGATCTCTTTACGGACATAAATTGGAGCGCCATAGAGTTCAAGGGACTTTTCCACGGTAATGACCGCACGGTCTACGCCGGCGCAATATCCGCGTGGCGCTGCAAGGAGAACTCTCTTAGCCATGTGGGTGAGTCTATTAGGCTCGCCCCATGTTCGAAACTTCAAGTGAATCCCCCGCGCCAGTTCGGGTGGTCTCTGAGGCGATCAAAGAATATGTAGATCGTTTGGGGCCAATTTGGATTGAAGGCGAGATCTCAGAACTCAACGAACGCAGCGGTGGAATGGCATTTATGCGACTGCGCGATACCTCAGTTGATATGAGTCTTTCAGTGATGTGTTACAAAAGCGTTTTATCTGCTGTTCAACCACTGCCCGCAAATGCGCGTGTAGTAATTCACGCCAAAGCTTCCTGGTTTACCAAAAATGGATCGCTCACCATGTCTGCAAAAGAGATTCGCCAAGTTGGCGTTGGCGAATTACTTGCGCGCCTTGAGGCACTTAAAAGCGTGCTTGCTGCAGAAGGTTTATTTAGCGCAGATCGCAAAGTTGCGCTGCCGCTCTTGCCACGCAAAGTTGGTTTGATCTGCGGTCGCAATACCGATGCTGAAAAAGATGTTGTTGAAAATGCTCGTCGACGTTGGCCAGCGGTTGAATTCGAAATCCGCGAAGTTGCAGTGCAAGGCGCAGCCGCTGTGGTTGAAGTATCCGATGCGCTGCGCGAGCTGGAAAGTATTGAAGATGTTGATGTCATCATCATTACTCGCGGTGGTGGATCATTTGAAGATTTGTTGCCATTTAGCGATGAGAGCCTGGTTCGCTTGGCTGCAAGTTGTGAAACACCGATTGTTAGCGCCATCGGCCACGAGAAAGATTCACCGCTGCTTGATTTAGTCGCCGACTATCGCGCATCAACCCCAACGGATGCGGCAAAGCGAGTAGTGCCAGATATCGAGCAAGAGATCGCCGATATCAACAAGATCCGTGATCGCATCTATCGCCGTTTAGTTTCAACGATTGATTACGAGCTAAACCAGATTTCCCAACTTCGTAATCGCCCAGTGATGAAAGACCCAAGTGTTATGGTCAAGGTTCGCGTGGATGAGTTAAACGCGCTGCGCGATCGTTCTCATCGCGGATTCAAAGCGCTGCTTGATATTGAAAAGAAGGAGATCAAGGGCGTGATTGCCCATCTGCGTTCGTTGTCACCACAATCAACGATGGACCGCGGATATTCAGTGGTCCAAAGCGATGACGGAAAGATTGTGCGCGATGCCACAAAGTTAAAGGCTGGCGCTGTGCTGCGTATCCGGGCCGCCAAAGGCGAAGCACGTGCAAGTGTTCTTGAACTTAAACCAGAATGAAAGAGTAGATTTAACCTATGGCCGCTAAAGATGGAAAACCTTCATATGAAGAAGCTCGTGATGAGCTCGCTGAAATCGTTGAATCACTTGAAGATGGCAGCGCCACTTTAGAAGAATCATTAAAGCTCTGGGAACGCGGCGAAGAGTTAGCCAAGATCTGCCAAGAATGGTTGGACGGAGCTAAGAAGAAGTTAGATGCTGCAAAGAAACCGGCGCAATAATGGCTCCACAATTTTCATACTCTGATTTATTGCCAATCGGTGAAGATAAAACCAAGTACCGCAACTTAGGTAAAGCTGGTGTAAGCGTTATCAAACTCGGCGATCGCGAATTTTTGCAGGTAACGCCAGAGGCTTTGACTTTACTTACTGAAACTGCGATCCACGATATCTCGCATTACCTGCGCGCAGAACATTTGCAGCAATTGGCAAATATTTTGAAGGATCCAGAAGCCTCACCTAACGATCGCTTCGTGGCACTTGATCTGCTCAAGAACGCCAATATTTCAGCCGGTGGAATCCTGCCGATGTGCCAAGACACTGGCACCGCACTGGTCATGGGTAAGAAAGGTCAATATGTATTGACCACCGCTAAAGATGAAGTCGCGATCTCGCAAGGAATTTATGACGCTTACACAAAGTTAAACCTGCGTTATTCGCAGATGGCCCCGGTCACCACATGGGATGAGAAGAACACTGGCAACAACTTGCCTGCTCAAATCGAAATTTTCGCCGACTCAGATCATCAAGACGAGTACAACTTTATGTTTATCGCCAAAGGCGGCGGCAGCGCTAATAAATCATTCTTGTATCAAGAGACTAAAGCAGTTTTAAATCCCAAGTCATTTATGGCCTGGCTCGATGAAAAGCTCCGCTCCATCGGCACTGCAGCATGCCCGCCGTATCACTTGGCAATTGTCATCGGCGGAACAAGTGCCGAGCACACAGTTAAGACTGCAAAGCTAGCCAGCACTAAGTATTTGGATTCACTTCCAACATCAGGAGATGCTGCAACTGGCCATGGTTTCCGCGATATTGAACTTGAAAAAGAGGTTCTAGAACTAACTCGCACACTTGGAATCGGCGCACAGTTCGGTGGCAAGTACTTCTGCCACGATGTGCGCGTTGTTCGCCTGCCTCGTCACGGTGCATCTCTGCCGATTGCGATTGCTGTTTCTTGTTCGGCAGATCGCCAGGCAAAGGCGAAGATCACTAAAGATGGCATATTCCTAGAAGAGTTAGAGCGCGATCCAGCCCATTTCTTACCTGAAACAACTGATTCGCACTTAGACGATAACGTTGTAAAGATTGATTTAAATCAACCGATGGATGCGGTGCGCGCTGAACTTTCCAAGCACCCAGTAAAAACGCGAGTTTCACTAACCGGCACAATCGTTGTAGCCCGCGACTTGGCACATGCCCGCATCAAAGAAGGCCTAGATGCTGGCAAAGGCTTGCCGCAATATATGAAGGATTACGCCGTTTATTACGCAGGTCCGGCTAAGACTCCGACAGGTTTTGCATCCGGTTCATTTGGGCCAACAACTGCGGGCCGCATGGATTCATATGTTGAGCAATTCCAAGCAGCCGGCGGATCTTTTGTAATGCTCGCAAAAGGAAATCGCTCAAAGGCTGTAACTGATGCATGTAAATCACATGGTGGTTTTTACTTAGGTTCAATCGGTGGGCCAGCGGCTCGTCTTGCTCAAGATTGCATCAAGAAAGTTGAAGTCTTAGATTTCGAAGATTTAGGAATGGAAGCGGTCTGGAAGATCGATGTCGTGGACTTTCCAGCATTTATCGTTGTAGACGATAAGGGAAATGACTTCTTCGCCCAGACATCTAAACCTTTAACAATCGGCAAAAGAGCCGAGGTTTAATCTTTAGTAGTAATTGCTGCGCTTGAACTTAGCCCAGGCTTTACATGGGTTGTCATAGCGCGCCTCGATGTAGCGAAGTCCCCAACGAATCTGAGTTACGGGGTTGGTTCGCCAATCGGTTGACACAACATCCATACGTGATGCCGGATAAGCCTGCGGAATTCCGTGAGCGCCGGTGCGCTTGTTGCGAGCCTTGTAATTCCAGTGGCTCTCTTTGGTCCAAAGACGGTTGAGGCAGAGATATTGATCTTCGCCCCAGGCATATTCGGTTAACGCGATCGCCTTGGCAACTTTTTTAGCTCCAATAATCGTGCGAGCGGCTTCAACCTGTTGGCTAACTGCCGCGGCGAGCGCCATCTGCGAAGCAAAGAGATCGGCCTTTTTATCGAGCTGGGTATAAAGAGCGGCGCCTTCGGAAAGATCAACCTCATTGTTAAAGGTGACTGAGGTCATCAACTTCGCCGAAGTCGGCAGTGAAAGACTTGTAGTCGTTGGGAAGTCGAGACCATTAGCCGTTGGCTGGGCTGCGGTTGTGAGAATGAAGGTCGCAACCAAAGTCCAAAGGGCGCGGGATTTGAAGTTGCCCAAAAGTGTTGCCTTAAGCGTTGCCATCTCAGTCCCTGCCTTTCTCTCTCGTTTACTTCCTTGGCCCGTGGTGCATCGACCTAAAAATAGGTTGATGACCTGCGGGGAA
>CAZKNQ010000107.1:0-3983 GCA_964554225.1 uncultured Candidatus Planktophila sp. | reverse complement strand
ATCGCGCGCATCTTCGGGGTTCTTTGTATAACGAAGCGCTGCTGCATATAACTGGTCCATAAACACAAGGGCATCGCGCTCGAACCGAACGTTGCGATCGGAAGCGCTCTCTAGGACTAGATCTTTAGATGCCATCTCTTACACACTATCCCAAAGTTGTTGAAAACGCTCTTTTTGCCCGCTTAGCGCCGAAACTTAGAAGAGCGTCTGCGCCTCGCCCAGTTCGATCTCAGCAATCAAATCGGGTCCGTTATTTGCCACCAGGTTAACGCGCGATGAAACTGGCCGCGTCACCAAACCGGCGGCCGGATCCGAGTTATGCATTAGCGCAATCAAATCTTCAATTTCGCGATTCTTCGGATTTAACCAATCGTTCCATTTAGCACGTTCCATAAAGACTGGCATGCGGCTATGAATTGTTGCTAACTCTCCAACTGCTTCGCGAGTAATAATCGCAGCGGATTGAATCTCTTCACCTTTCTCATTTTTCCAAGTGCTCCAGATCCCAGCGATGGAAAGTGATTTATTAGGCTCTGCTGAAGTTATATAGAAAGGTTGTTTTGGTGGGTACTTACCGAGTGATGTCGCCCATTCGTAATAACCAGTTGCCGGAATTAAACAACGTGTTGTGCGAAATGCTTGGCGAAATGTTGGCTTCTCATGAATTGATTCGCTACGCGCATTAATTGCATGTGATTGCGAGGCGCGCGCTTCGGCAAAGTTCTTCTGCCAGGGCGCGATAATTCCCCACGACGCACTATCCAATATTCTCTCTAAAGAATTGGTGTTTCCTGCAATATCTCGAATAATGTAAATCTCATTGGTTGGTGCGATATTCCAATTTAACGGCAGCGAAGCATCAAGGGTTGATCCATCGAGATCGAATCTTTCAATGATCTCGTCCATCCCCTGCGCTTGGGCATAACGACCGCACATGGGTAGAGAGTAGACTGCCGCTTATGCTCTGGCCCGCTCCATTTCGTGGAGATAAGAAAGTCAGCGCGCGAGTAGTAATCCCGGGTTCGAAATCGGTGACTAATCGCGCGCTAATTCTCGCTGCGCAAGCCCAGAGCCCTTCACTTTTACAGCGTCCACTTATCTCGCGCGATACCGAATTAATGGTTGCCGGACTTCGCGCACTGGGCGTTGCAATTAAAGATGTACAGGTCGATGGCGACCTAGCGTGGGAAGTAACTCCGGCACCGCTGCGTGGACCAGCAAAGGTAGATGTCGGAAATGCTGGAACTGTCATGCGCTTTCTGCCGCCACTTTCTGCACTCGCGCACGGAGATATTTCATTTGATGGCGATCCCCGTTCTTACGAACGCCCCCTTGGGCCAGTTATTGCAGCACTTGAAGATCTTGGAATCGAAATAGAGCATGGTGGTCGTTATAGCTTGCCGATGGTTGTTAAGAGTAAAGGCAAAATTCCCGGCGGCGCGCTAACAATTGATGCCAGCGCATCTAGCCAATTCTTATCCGCACTTTTGTTAATCGCACCAAGTACACGTGATGGAATCGTTGCAACACATAAAGGTGAACCACTTCCCTCAATGCCACACATTGATATGACTGTGCAGATGCTCCGTGATTTCGGCGCCGAAGTAACTGTAGATAAATCAGGAAACAGTTGGAGTGTTTCCGCAGGCGTACTTGAAGGAAAAGATTTAGTTATCGAACCAGATCTTTCAAATGCCGCTCCATTTCTATCTATCGCGATGGTCTGTGGAGGATCAATCACCATTGCAGATTGGCCAGAAGTTACAACCCAACCTGGTGATCAGCTTCGCGAGATTTTAACTGCGATGGGGGCAACGATCTCGCGTGAGCGCGATAAAGATAAAGGTGGGCTGACGATTACCGGTGGCGAAAGTATTCACGGAATCGATATCGATCTTCACGATGTTGGCGAATTAACGCCGGCAATTGCAGCTTTAGCCGCCCTTGCAGATTCACCATCTCATCTACGCGGTATCGGCCACTTACGTTTGCACGAAACAGATCGTTTAGCTGCTCTTACCCGCGAAATTAACTCACTTGGTGGCAACGTCGTAGAAGATGAAACTTCACTCCATATAACTCCGCGTGGTGCGATGGGTAAAGGTCTACATGGAGGAACATTCCACACTTACGAAGATCATCGACTTGCAACGGCTGGTGCAGTCATTGGATTAGTGGTTCCTGGCGTTGAAATCGAAAACGTTGCGACAACCCGTAAGACCTTGCCTGATTTTCCAGGGCTTTGGCAGAGTTTGGTCTCATGACGCCGCGCGAATTTGATGAATCAGATGCGCGGATTCGCCCTGCGCGGCGCACCCGCCCAAGAAGTAAAGATCGCCCCGCTCACGCCAATGCAATTCAAGCTTTAGTTACAACTGTCGATCGCGGTCGCACAACTTGTATTACAGATGGTGGTGTATTTGTTACCGCTATGAAGGCGCGCGAAATGGGACCCAAATCTGTCGTTGTAGGTGATTTAGTAAATCTGGTTGGAGATGTCTCTGGCACCGAAGGAACTCTTGCGCGCATAGTTTCCATTGCACCTCGTCGCAATAGTTTAAGTAGAACTGTCGATGATGCTGCCAAAATGGAAAGAACCATTGTTGCCAATATTGATCAATTGGTAATTGTTGTTGCTGCAGCAAATCCAGAACCGCGCCGTGGTCTAATCGATCGCTTCTTGGTCTGCGCATTCCACGAAAACATTAAGCCCATTTTGCTTGTTACTAAGACAGATGTCGCACCTGTCCCAAATTTCTTACATGAATACGAGGCTCTCGGGGTAGAGATCGCAACCGCTGCGATCAAATCAAATACCCGCGAAAGAGACTTAGCTAATTTATTTTCACTACTAAATGGCAAGACTTCGGTATTAGTTGGCCATTCTGGCGTTGGTAAATCAACGCTAATCAACGCACTTGTGCCACACGCCGATCGTGTTACCGGCGATGTAAACGATGTGACCGGGCGCGGTCGCCACACCTCATCAAGTGCAATCGCGCTTCCTCTCGCACCAGATCTTTCACCTACCCAAGGATGGATTATCGATACTCCAGGAATCCGCGCCTTTGGTTTGGCACACCTTGATTCCAATCGGATCGTCGCGGCATTTAACGATCTCTATGAAGTCACGCAAACCTGTATGCCAAATTGTTCACACCATGAAATTGGCTGCCGCTTAAATGAATGGGCTAAGCCCAATGGCGTTGTAAATGTTGAGCGAAGCGCACGGGTTGCAAGCCTGCGTTCACTTTTAGAGCTTAAAGATTCAAACCCGCCCGCGATAGACTGACAACATGTCCTTTTCGCGCGGCAATGATTTAGCGCTGGCGATTCGCCTAGCGGATGCAGCAGATTCAATTACCTTAGCGCGCTACCAATCAATAGATTTAGTCGTTACGACTAAGCCGGATAACACACCGGTCACCGATGCCGATAAGGCAACTGAAGAAGCCTTGCGTGCGTTGATAAAAAACCACCGACCAGATGATGGCATTGTCGGTGAAGAATTCGGCAATGACGCTGGCGGTGCAGAGCGTTACTGGGTAATTGATCCAATTGATGGAACTAAGAATTTTCTACGCGGTGTTCCAACTTGGGCAACTTTGATCGGGTTAATTGAAAAACAGAGCGATGGCCGTGAAGTTGTAGTTGTCGGCGTAGTTAGCGCACCTGCGCTATTTCGCCGCTGGCACGCCAGCGAAGGGCATGGGGCATTTGTTTCGGTAAATAAAGCAGCCCCTGAGCGCATCAACGTTTCACAGGTAAGTGAAATTAAGGATGCCTCAATTTCTTACTCTGACTTTATTGGATGGGGCGAAAGGCTCGCGCCCTTCCAAGAGTTATTGTCAGCTGCTTGGCGAACCCGCGGTATCGGAGATTTCTGGTCGCATATGTTGGTTGCTGAAGGTGCGGTAGACGTTGCAATAGAACCATCTCTGGCGTTGTGGGATATGGCCGCACTCGACATTATTGTGCGCGAG
>CAZKNQ010000106.1:0-4021 GCA_964554225.1 uncultured Candidatus Planktophila sp. | reverse complement strand
AACTTCTTAAGAATTGGTACCAAAGTCATGGCAAGTGCCTGGAAATCTTCTTTGGTATCGGCCAAGGTGGCTAAGAAAACTATGGTGTCGTTATCGGCCATCTCAACCCGGAAACCTTGCGCAATTAAAGCGCGCTCAATTTCAACACCGGCCGCACCTAGTTGCTGGACGCGTAAGACAATTTTTGCCGGATCGAATCTTCCCGCTGGAAAGTCACTTGGATTTAAGAAGATAGGCAGATCAAAGTTCGCCTGTACCGCTAATTTAAATTGCGCCACATTTTCAATAAGGGCGCCCAGTAATTCAGGGCCACGGGTTTGTAACAGAGCTCGAACCGCATCAATTGAGGCAAGGGGAGCACCTGCCGGAGAAGTTGTGTGTGTAGTTTCAAAGCTCTGCTCGAGTCTTTCGGCGCTAATGAATTTAGTTTTGGCTAATAACAGTGCAGAGGCGCTATATCCAGGAAGCGCCTTATGAATGCTGGTAATCAAAGCATCTGCACCTTGTGCAATCACGTGCTGTGGCAGGTCGGGATGGAATCCAAAATGTCCGCCCCAAGCGGCATCGACAATTACCGGGATAGATTTTTCATGTGCTGCGGCAATCAAAGGTTTTAAGTCAGAGAGAGTTCCGAGATAACCAGGTTCGGTTAATAAAATTGCGATTGGGTTTTCTTGCAATGCGCGTTGTAATTCGGTAACTGCAATTCCAATCGGCACACCTGTCGCGCTATCGAGCTCAGGGTTCATCCAAATTGGTTCAAGACCTGCCAAAACTAAAGCACTTAAAACTGAGCGATGCGCTGTGCGCGATACCGCGACTTTATCTCCAGGTTTTCCGAGAGCCAGGATGACTGCTTGATTTGCATGGGTTGATCCACCTGTTGAAAAACGTGCAAAATCTGCTCCCCAGAATTGCGCTGCAATCTTTTCTGACTTTGCCAAAATCTGGTTGGTTAATTTGATTTCATCTAAACCGCCGTAGAGCGGAATATCAGAATCAACTAGTGCGCCCAATCCAGCATCAATCTGTGAAGCCTTCTGTTTATGTCCAGGGATTGTGAAGGGAGCTTGATTTGTCTCAAAGTATGTCAGGTACGCATCAAGCAGCGGAGCGCTGCGACGTAGTTCATTTCTCTTCTCCACTCTCCGAGCCTAACTCGTAGCGCCGCAGAAGTTAAAAAGAGGCTCTACAATTTATCTATGACCTCAAAGGATCCTCTCCCGCAATCACGACACTTGGCCACCGCTATTCCAGGGCCAAAATCGCAGGAGTTAATCGCTCGTCGGAAAGAGGCAGTTTCAGCTGGCCTAGGCATGGCAATACCGGCAATCATTGAACGCGCCGAAGGTGCAATCTTGCAAGATGTAGATGGCAATCGCATTATTGATCTGGGTGCAGGAATTGGCGTTGTAAACGTTGGAAATGCTGCTCCTCGCGTGGTGGCACGAGTCATTGATGCGGTGCAAGCATTTACACATACCAACTTCACTACTGCCCCATACATGGGCTATATCGAAGTTTGCGAAGCACTTAATCGTTTAACGCCAGGCACCCATAAAAAGAAATCTATTTTGCAAAACTCTGGCGCAGAAGCGGTTGAGAATGCGATCAAGATTGCGCGCCATTCAACTAAGCGCCCAGCAATTATCGTCTTTGAGCACGCTTATCATGGTCGTACCAACTTAACTATGGCGCTGACCGCTAAGAACATTCCTTACAAAGAAGGTTTTGGTCCATTTGCCAACGAGATCTATCGCATGCCGATGCCTTACTCATTCCACTATGAAGGCAACTTGGCAACGATGGCGCAGGATTATCTAGACATTGTTACTTCAAAGATTGAAAAAGAAGTTGGCGCACATAATGTTGCGGCGATCATTATCGAACCAATCCAAGGTGAAGGCGGTTTCATCGTTCCACCAAAGGGTTTCTTGCCAGGTCTTTCAAAGTTCGCAACCGAAAAAGGCATCGTCTTTATTGCAGATGAAGTTCAAACCGGTTTTGCACGCACCGGAAATATGTTTGCCTGCGAAGACGAAGGCGTTGTTCCTGACATGATTGTTACCGCAAAGGGAATCGCAGGTGGCTTGCCACTTGCAGCTGTTACTGCGCGTGCCGAAATTATGGATTCATCACATGTTGGTGGACTCGGCGGAACTTACGGTGGAAACCCGATTGCATGTGCAGCAGCTCTTGGTGCGATCGAAACTATTGAAGAAGAGAAACTTGTCGAGCGCGCCCGTCATATTGGAAAGATTCTTAACGAATCACTAACGGCTATAGCAAATAAGTATCCGATCATTGGCGAAGTTCGTGGACGCGGTGCGATGCAAGCGATTGAACTCGTTGAGGCCGGTACAAAGAACCCAAACCCTGCTGCGATGGCTGCGGTAATCAAGTATTGCCAGAGCAAAGGCGTGCTGATCCTCACTGCTGGTACATATGCAAATGTGATTCGCTTCTTGCCACCGATCGTAATTAGCGATGAATTGCTTAAGGATGCCCTTGGCGTTCTTGAGGAAGCTTTCGCAAGCCTCTAAGTTCACCCGCTGGTCTCACCCCTTGAGGGTGATTTCTACTAGCCTTTTCACCCCCGAATGCTTCACCCTTAGGCGTGGCTCCGCATCGCATAAACCTGGGTCGACCAACGTCGGTCATACCGGGCGTTGGTTTATCGCGAACTTTGCCACCCGTGTTGCCACCCAATTTTCTATCTAGACGAGAAATTCTGGCAGATATCGCCATAGACCGAACTGGCTTAACTTTGATTTCAGCGCCATCTGGTTTTGGTAAATCCTCACTTGTCGCAGAATATTTAACAAACATTAACTATCCAGTGATCTGGTACACCGCGAGTGAAAGTGATGGAACGAAGGAATTTTACACGCACCTAGTTCAAGCCATCAGAAATGTTCTGCCCGATTTCGCCAGCTGGTTTACTGGGCAAGACGACGGTTACTCATCGGAGGTTCTTGCAAAAGTTTTTGGCGAACTTGGAATGATTGGAAATCATTTTGTAATAGTCTTCGATAGTAATAGAACGACTCCAAATGGCGACGATGCCGTTTCTAATCAAGTCTTAGATTTGCTGCCACAGAATGTGCACGCCATAGCGATTAGGCGCAATAGCCCTGCTTCAAATTACTCAAATCTCACAAATTTTCCTAACTTTAAAATTTACGGAATTAATGATTTAAAGTTGACTGCAAAAGAAGTTGAACAAATAGCCAAATTCCATGGAATATCAGAAGACGATAAAGAAGCAATTGATGTGCTTGATTCTGCTCAAGGCTGGCCTGCAGCAGTAAATTTGATAGCCTCAAACATCAGTAGAGGTGTAAGAATAAAATCTATAGAAGATCTTGGAAATTATTCAGCACAACCATTAAATTTAATAGTCTCTGAATTATTGCGATCTCTCGAATTAGATGAACGCACAATGTTAGAGACTCTCTCCGTTTTTGAAGAATTTTCAATCGAAGCGGCAGAAATTGCCCTTCAAGACTCATTCTCTCTAGCAAAATTGAATAATTTTGCAACCGAAGCTCTATTTCTTATTCATACTTCTGATCCTGTAAATAGATTTTCCTTAAATCCATTAATTCGAACTTCATTACTCTTGCAGCAGAAATCAAATAGTGAAAGTAGAAAAAATCTGCACGCAAGATTAAGTAATTATTTCCAGGAAAAACAGGATTTTATAAAATCACTAAATCACGCTAAGGAATCTGGTGATGCCCGGCAATATCGATCACTGTTTCGCGAAAGTATGCGAAATCTAATCGCCACTGGAAGAGGTAAAGAACTAATTCAAATGTCATCCATAGTTGGTGACTCTTCTGCTGTAGGGCTTCTGAAGCGCCAGACAGTGCAACTCATTGGATATGTAGCAGATTTTCAGTACGAAAACGCACAAAGCCTAATCAATGAGATGAGTTTTGCAGCTCGAGGCTCGGATATGGAGCCTTTTATAGTTAAGTTCATTGCCGCTGTGAATATTTATATCGATTTTGCTCTT
>CAZKNQ010000105.1:0-4032 GCA_964554225.1 uncultured Candidatus Planktophila sp. | reverse complement strand
TCGCCATATGCGCCGCGCGGCTAAGGCTGCGAAGAATTTTGAGATTAAGTTACCTGGAGAGGATCAGGTAAGAATCGCCATAAACGCGCTACTAGCGGAAGAACCTCACCCGCTCGGCCGGTTGAGATTACTGTTCTCAAAGGAGTGGTTTGTTGCCGTACATCAGAGTTATGTTGAGATCACTGAGCCAGCAAAACTAACCGTCCTAGATGAAAGCAGATTAGTTGATCCAATAGCATTTAAAACCTTTCCTTATACTCACCGAACCGGTTTGCTAAAGTTGGCGCAGAAGAATGGTTTTGACGAAATTATCTGCATTAGTGAATCAGGTGAGGTAACTGAAGGTGCGGTCTCAAATTTTCTCTTCCTTGTCGACGGTCAGTGGGTTACAACCCCACTGAGTGCAGGAGTTTTACCAGGAGTACAACGCGCCATAGTTATCGAAAGATGCGGGGTTACCGTTCGATCATTGATGCGCAATGAGATGGAACGTGTAAAGGCAGCAATAGTTATTTCAAGTCTGAAAATTGGTCTAGCCGTTGCATCGATCGACAATCGCGATCTCGTCTTTGATGAGCAATGCCGTTCGTTCCTAGATCAAATACGCGCCCAGACGCATTCTCATTCGGTAGGCTAGGAACATGTCCCAGCTCTCGATCACCGTAGATGGTCGCGCCGTAAGCGTTGCAGATGACCAACGCCCGACCCACCTCTTCGCCGAAAGCAAAGAGATTGTCGTCTGCAAGATAAATGGCGAACTCAAAGATCTCTGGACTGATCTCAAAGACGGTGATGTTGTCGAAGGCGTTTCAATCTCCTCCCCAGAAGGTTTAGCGGTTCTGCGCCACTCAACTGCTCACGTCATGGCGCAAGCGGTTCAGCAAGTCTTTTCGCAGACTCGCCTCGGAATCGGCCCACCGATTACTGATGGTTTTTATTACGACTTTGATCCAGAGCGTCCGTTTAACCCAGAAGATCTAGAGAAGATCGAAAGCGCGATGCGCAAGATCGTAAAAGATGGCCAACGTTTTCGCCGCCGCGTTTCCAACGAAGCAGATGCGCTGAAAGAATTAGCGCACGAGCCATATAAATGCGAGTTAATTGGAATTAAATCTGGAGCCGGCGAAGAAGCCAGCGTTGAGGTTGGGGGAGCAGAGCTCACCATCTATGACAATTTAGGTCGCGATGGACAACCTGTTTGGTCGGATCTTTGTCGTGGACCGCATCTGCCATCAACTAAGCACATCCCTGCATTTAAGTTGATGCGTAGCGCCGCCGCATATTGGCGCGGTTCTGAAAAGAATCCGATGCTGCAACGTATCTACGGGACTGCTTGGCCATCGCAAGAAGAGTTAACTGCTTACTTAGAACTTTTGGCAGAGGCAGAAAAGCGCGATCATCGCCGCCTCGGTACTGAACTCGATCTATTCTCGTTTCCTGAAGAGATTGGCTCAGGTCTTGCCGTCTTTCATCCCAAGGGCGGCATTGTCCGTCGCGCCATGGAAGATTATTCACGTAAGCGCCATGAAGATGAAGGTTACGAATTTGTTTACTCACCACATCTAACTAAGGCTGCGCTCTTCGAAAAGTCTGGCCACTTGCAGTGGTACTCAGAAGGTATGTATCCACCTATGGTGATGGATGAGGAATTACATTCTGACGGGACCATTAAGCGCGCTGGTCAGCAGTACTACATGAAGCCGATGAACTGCCCTTTCCACAATTTGATTTTTGCATCACGCGGACGTTCCTATCGCGAACTTCCAATTCGTCTTTTTGAGTTCGGAACTGTCTATCGCTATGAAAAATCTGGTGTGATTCATGGACTCACTCGAGCGCGCGGCTTTACCCAGGATGATGCCCACATTTACTGCACAAAAGAACAAATGGTGGGTGAGCTAGATTCGCTCTTAACTTTCGTGCTTAACTTGTTGCGCGATTACGGACTAGAAGATTTTTATCTTGAACTATCTACCCGTAACCCGGAAAAATCAGTCGGAGAAGATAGCGACTGGGCCGAAGCAACCGAAGCGCTACGCAAAGCAGCGGTAGCCCAAAATTTAGAACTTGTTCTCGACGAAGGTGGCGCAGCGTTCTACGGACCAAAGATTTCAGTTCAAGCTAAAGATGCAATCGGGCGTACTTGGCAGATGTCGACGATTCAAGTTGATTTCCAGTTGCCACATCGCTTTGAACTCGAATATTCAGCAACTGATGGAACACGTCAGCGCCCAGTGATGATTCACCGCGCTCTATTTGGTTCTATCGAGCGATTCTTCGGAGTGCTGACCGAGCACTACTCAGGAGCATTCCCTCCATGGTTGGCTCCTGTTCAAGTAACTGCTATTCCAGTTGCTGAAGCTTTTGCGGATTATCTAGCTTCGGTTGTGAAGGAGTTTAAAGCAGCTGGTATCCGTATCGATTTAGATGCCTCTGACGACCGGATGCAGAAGAAGATTCGCAATGCGCAGATGCAGAAAGTTCCTTACATGCTGATCGCCGGCGAAGAAGATCAACAAGCAGGCAAGGTTTCAATTCGTTATCGCAACGGTGAACAGAAGAACTCAATCGCTGTTGCAGATGCCATTGCCGAAATTCGTAGCGCTATTGCAGAACGTAAACAGGTTTAAGTAATGCGCGACGGCGACCAAATACTTCCAGGCGGGGCAGGAATGCCCGATCGCTGGGAACGACTTTGGGCGCCGCATCGGATGGAGTATTTAAAGGGCGAAAATCGTCCGCTAGCGGGAAATCAAGTTACTTGCCCATTCTGCGAAATTCCTAAGATGAGCGATGAAGAAGGCCTAGTTGTCGCTCGCGGAACAAACGCTTATGTTGTTATGAATCTCTACCCGTATAACTCTGGTCACTTACTAATCTGCGCATATCGCCATGTCGCCGATTTAACCGAACTCAATCAGGACGAACGTAACGAAATCTTCGAGTTAAGCGCGCATGCGATGAAAACTCTACGTAAGGTCTCAGCGCCTGCCGGTTTTAATCTCGGTATGAATCAAGGCGCGATATCAGGTGCCGGAGTTGCAGAACATATCCACCAACATATTGTTCCGCGCTGGTCCGGCGATGTTAACTTCATGCCGATTATTGGACAGACCAAAGTTCTGCCAGTACTTCTCTCTCAGACCCGCGCCGAACTCGCGCAGGCTTGGTAGCTAGATTCTTATCGCTCTCTCTATAAAAGCATTAACAATATCTACACCGATTCCTTTGCTAATCACAACTGGAATCGCTGGAAAGAGTAAACCGGCTTCGAAAGCGCTTTCGCCTGCATCTTCAACCGCTTCTAAGTATTCACTTCGGAAATCTGCTACTAACTCTTTATGTTCCGGATCGCTATCTCTACGTGAAGAAGGGTTTTGTGAGTAATCAATAATTTCTAACGTTTCAAGATCAATTAAGGCAGAGGGATTGCCAGCATCGTCATGCAAAACTAGGTACGGTGTAACTAGAGGATCAAAGACGCGATTGGCAAGTAATACCGCATCATCGAAATCTGAGTCGCTTCCTTCTAATTCATTTACGACTACTAAACGTGGTAATTGAAAATCTGTTAGCGCTAACCAAAGATCAATTGTTTCTTGATCAATGCCGGCTGCAGGATTTATTGCGAAAATTGCTAGCTCGCTCTCGGCTATTGGTTCATTGGAATGAATAGCTCCGAAGAGTTCGGCTAGCGCTTTTGGTTGAGAGGAGACATGTCCATATATATGGATACGCGGTTTTACACTATCTCTCTCAGAACTCACAGGCGTCAGAATAGGTGAAAATCTGCTGGTGAGCCTACGATGGGTCTGATGTTAAGCGCCTCTTTAAAACCCGCAGTCACCCGCGCTATCAATCCGATCGCCCGCGGTGCCCTTGCCATTGGTTTAACTCCAAATGCAGTTACCTTTATTGGGGCCATTGGGCTGGTGACTTCGGCGCTCTCTTTCTATCCCGCGGGCGAATTATTTATCGGAACTCTTGTTATCTCCTTCTTCGCACTGAGCGATCTATTTGATGGGGCAATGG
>CAZKNQ010000104.1:0-4051 GCA_964554225.1 uncultured Candidatus Planktophila sp. | reverse complement strand
CCTGATAGCGTTAGGCGCTATGGCAAGGAAATTTATGCGAATTCCCACTCGCTCTGTTGCCGTACTCACAGCGATCTCCGCGCTTTTCCTTGGATTAGTTGCTCCGACATCAGCAGATGCTTTCGTTCTAGTTCGTCCTGCAACGCAGTGGGGCAACGTTTATGCCGGCCCTCCAACCAATATTCTCCAATCTCCAACGCCAAAAGTTGGAAAGCTAGAGAAAAAATCAAAAATTATTGTTAAGTACAACAACTTTCCTGAATGGACCAAGGTTCAGGTACAAGCCGCTGTTGATGTCTGGGCGGCAAACTTTGAATCAAGCGTTCCAATTTATATCGATGCAACATGGGGAAGATCGCCATCCTTTAGCGTTCTAGGCAGCGCGCGCCCTGGAAGTTATTTCGCAAACTTTAAAGGCGCACCAGATTCCAGTCTTTGGTATCCATCAGCGCTAGCAAATGCGCTTGCCGGTAAAGATTTAGATGGCGATAACCCAGAAATGATTATCACCGTTAACTCTTTGGCAAGTTGGTATCGCGGCACCGGATCTGGTCCAAGTAGATCTGAATACGATCTCCAATCAGTAATCCTTCATGAGATGGCACATGGATTAGGATTTCTATCCACTGATAGTTATGACGAATTTTTTGGTTATGGGTCAATAGACCAACCAACTCCATATGATGCCTATGCTCAAACTGAAGATGGGCGCAGACTTTCCGATCTTCCTTCACCTTCACTTGAACTTGGTCAGGCGCTAACTTCCAAGTTGGTCTGGGCAGGTCCACTCGGAATTGCCGCAAATGGTGGAGAAAAACCACTCCTGTACACGCCAAAGAAATATGAAGATGGTTCATCGGTAAGCCATTTAGATGAAGCAACTTTTTCTAGCGCCGGTAAAGATGCAGTTATGTCTCCTAATCTTGATGCTGGTGAAATTTTCCATGAGCCAGGACCACTGTTACTGGCAATGATGCAAGATCTACGTAACAAACCACCAGTAGGCATCGCAGTTGGTATTCCACAGCAAGTTCGAAACGCGCAAGCACTTGTCTCGGATAGTTCAGCGATCATTCGCTTTGATCCACCTGCCAATGCGCGCGCGGCACAAATAACTAGCTACACAGTCAAAAACACCAAGACTGGCGCTGAGAAGAGTTTCACAAGTAGTCCCGCGGTTATTACAGGGCTAAAGAACGGCACGTTGTATTCCTTTGAGATAACCGCCTCAAACTCGCTGGGAACTTCTGATCCAATCACAACAAATTCTGTAACTCCGCAAGAACCCTGGAAGAAGACGGTGATCGATCCGAAAGTAGACGCACGGAATTTAACTAGCGTTACCTTTAATTCAAACCCTGCAATTGTTTATCAGGATGCAATAAATGGATCGCTTAAAGTTGCGTTCTGGAATGGCAAGCTGTGGAGCAAATTAATTGTTGATGGCCGCGGTGGATCGTCTGGACGCACCCGCAATCCCATTACAGGTGATGTCTCTGCCTGTGTAAGTGGATTTGGCAAAACCCAAATCCTTCATATCTTCTACTCCGATTCGGTAGATAAAGATCTGCGTTATGCCACATACGATGGCAAGAGTTTTAAATACGAAATTATCGATGGTAACGGTCCAGCAGTTAATAACTATGAAGATCCGATTCGAGTTCGCACAGCAAGTGATGTCA
This sequence comes from uncultured Candidatus Planktophila sp., assembly GCA_964554225.1. Lineage (GTDB taxonomy): Bacteria > Actinomycetota > Actinomycetes > Nanopelagicales > Nanopelagicaceae > Planktophila. Next base: position 2,369 of record CAZKNQ010000104.1, on the reverse strand, counting down.
GCGTCTCTAGCGCTTGTTCAATTAGTTCAGCCGGCGTCCAAGTCTTCTATCGTGATGAGTCACAAGGAATCTTGCTTGGTGCAGTAAAAGCAAAATCAAGCCTTGAGTGGAAGTACGAACTCGTAGACGGAGATCGCAAAACTGATGATCGAACTACTGGAGATGTGGCTTTCCATCTAGATGCACTCTTTGATGGCAAAGAAACAATTCTTCTTTACGACTCAATTCTCACAATTAACAATCGTAAAGAAGCGACATCTGGAGCAATCAGAGTCGCTAAGCGAACTGGCTTGGCGGCAAGTAGTTGGCGTTATCAAACCCTTGATACATCAGGGAACGCGATTTCGGTCGTTGGCTATGACGTTGCACTGCACAAAGGCGCGCGTGGAATTCTGGCGACTTGGCTGACATCTTCGATTCTCACTCTGCCAAAGGCTGAGCAGATTCGATGGGCATATTTAGCTGCGCCAACCGTCTTCACAACGTTACCACCAACTAACTATGGAACACCTTCTAAGTTCTTAAGTAGCGATGGAACAACAACAGCCTTTAACTGTCAGGAAAGACTCTGCGCAATTGATATCTCAAAGAAGACCATCTCACTAGTTTCCAAAGAGCAGAGCGCTGATGGAATTGATTCAACTTGGATCGTTTTAAATAAAGCGCGTAACTTGATTGCTGGCGTTGGCAATCAACTTATTTCGCTACGCCCACTCTAAAAATTCCCGTCTCTGTAAATAGAAATAGACCACCGATTGTGGAGTAAGCGATCGCTTTCGCTGCGCTCATTTCAGCCGCGCTGAAGGCACCAACTAACAAACCTTTACTATCAAATTGCAGAACTAGGCTCTGGCCTTTTACTAATTTAAACGGGCTTAAACCTTTAATGGCTGCAGTTGGTTCTAGAACTACATAGAAAGATTTATTTGGACCATTTGCTGCCAATGCCGCACCAGTAGATGCAATTCGCGTCGTCCAAGTTGGAGCAAATGAGCTGGTGAATTTGGTGATTGCACTCTCGCTGGTGGTTACTGATTTAACGGAACCGGTTAGAAACAAAGTGCTAGTTGCGCTAGTCCAACTGCGTTGGGCTCTCGGCGCAGAGCTGCGAACAACTGAGGAGATTGCGCCGGTCTTTGAAACTTTTATCAATACTCCGTCTTCACGTCCAACCAACTTCTTACCCGAAAGCGTTTCGGTACTTGATCCAAATAAGTTAACGGTTCCATCACCAAGCCTTACGACACTGTTCAACTTGGTCTTGGCTGTTCCGATCTTTAACTCTCTACCAAATTCGCCTTTGATATTGGTTGAGATTAGAAATGGCCCAGATTCACGGGAGCCAATCACCGAAATACCTGTTGGGCTTATTGATATGGCGTCAACAATTGAGATCTCACTCTGAATACTTGAAAGGGTTTCGGTAACTTCGCCAACTTTGTTTATCTTCCAGAGCGTTAATTGGCGCATATCTGGGCGAAGCGGGGTCACATTTTCTATTGCTACGTTATCTGGATTTAGCGCGCTGCCTGTTGCGGTAGCTGTATCTGCAAATGCCGCAGCTGCAGAATTGCCTGCTAGCCAGATATTTCCTTGGTTATCTGCGGAAATTGCTGTAGCAACTTCATCGCTACCTGAATCTATGGTTTTTAACCAAAGGCTGGCGCCAGTGAAATCTCGCGCCTGAATCTCGATATTTGATGTGTTGGTTAAAACGTTCTTAACTGTGATTACCGATTCTGCGGTCACGGTGAGGAGTTCAACATCTGTGCTCTCTGCCCATTTAACCGCGGCTTTTACTGCAACTAACTTCGGCGCCGCACTTGCGGCTACCGGAAATACCAACGCCGCAATTAGAGCTGGTGCTAAAAAATATCTACGCAAGTTCTTGTGAACGATCACGTGCTGCCTTCATAGCCTTTGCAACGGTTGCCGAGATATTGGAATCGTTAAAAGAATTGAGCGCAGCAAAAGTTGTTCCGTTAGGGCTAGTTACCTTTTCGCGAAGCGTGGTTGGGGAATCACCGGATTGATCAAGTAGCTTTGCCGCGCCCACAATCGTCTGAATAGTTAATGTGGTTGCATCCTCTTGCGATAGACCAAGTGCGACTGCGCCATCAACCATCGCTTCTACAAATCTAAAGAAATAAGCTGGGCCAGATCCGCTAGTTGCGGTTACGGCATCTTGTAGATCTTCATCTACTTCAATCACTTTTCCAACTGCGCCTAAGAAGCCGAGAGTGAATGCTTTCTGTTCAGGCGATACCAGCGCGCAGCAAGAGATAGCGGCCATGCCGGCGCCAACCAGGGTTAGTGTATTTGGCATTACGCGAATAACTGGATTTGCAGATGTGCCGATCTGATCTGCG
>CAZKNQ010000103.1:0-4069 GCA_964554225.1 uncultured Candidatus Planktophila sp. | reverse complement strand
CCACTGATTTACTTCCTAACTTTGAGCACTTAGCCCCAGCTTTAGCTGCGGCATTAGAGACGGATATCTGAGATGAAAGTAGAAGTGGTGTAATCACCAGCAAGGCAATTAGGCGCTTACGCATAATTGGATTTTAATGTTCTCGAGCACTTTTTAAAAGAGTTCGATAGGAGAATTTAGGACCCCTACTTCATTTGAATTATGCAAGTTAACTGATTATGACCCGACACTCTGAAAGTTGGGGAAGTACTCGGAAAAGGCGTAGGTAAACCCTCGGCGCCCACGTAGATTATTTGCCGACTCGTCTGTATTCACGCAGCAAGTAAGGAATTGCTTTTTCTCTGTACCAGGTATCAATTTCGACACCATAGATTTCACTGAAGGAAAGCCGCCAATCTCTCTCGAGGGCAAAGGCTCGCCAAAAATCCATCATTTTATTGAAACCATGATCTGACATTAACAACTCAGATAGTAATAGACCGCTTCCATAAGCAAAGCGATAAATGTAGTCACATCCCCCTTGGAAATTACCTTCTAAGCTCTTTAAATGCGTAAACCATTCATTTTCATTAAAAGTTCGGAGTTCTACTCCGCTTTTCCCCCAGAGGTAATTATTCATATCGCCTCTCTTCGCAGAGTTATAGGCACTCGCACCATACTTTTCAGCAACTATGAAATTGCCAAAAAGATTGGCACTTCCTTCGCGTAGCCAGCAAGGCATTTTATTAGTTCGATTTTTAGTTAAATATTGTTGGACTATATGAACATTTTCATGGGGCAAAAATGAAACATCACGATTCGCAAGAGAAGAATGGCGGAGTATCGATAGATGACTTGCATCGGATTGGGATGGAACCGCTCCTGCATTTAATTGGTTACCCTCTCGCTGAATTCTTCCTCGAAAATCCTCTGCAAATCCTTTATTTTTATCAAATCCGTAAGGAACCCAGGCTTCGATCAACCAATCAAGATCAATTTCAGTTCCATAGAAAACGTTAAAAAGTTCTGTGTTTGTATAAACGCTGTGCCAATATTTCATTGATTCATTTAATTCTGTTTCCAGACGTTCCTTAAAACTCTTTAAGGCACTTGGTGAGTAGTGAAATCGGAATAACTGTGGCACTGGTTGTGGAATCATCGTCGTCTTCATGTTTTCATATGCCACCGCTTGCTCTTTTGATCCAAATAGTGGTTCCGAATGACTAGTTGATTTTGGGCTTGGAGTTGGAGTCGGAACCGGCTTTGAAATATCGGAAGCAGGTTTTTGGGCAACACCCTTACTCCAAATTAGCTTTTTGCCAGACTTGACACATGTATAAGTTTTTCCTGCATCCACTGATTTAGCACCCACTTTTTTACATGGAGCTCCCGCTTTCACTGCTGCGCTGGCGGGTGCTACGGCAGCGATATTAATGACCAGTACTAGTGGCAGGATGCGAGAGCACTGCATGAGCATGAGTAAAGGTTAAAAAAGAATCTACCTATATTCAATAGTCTCTACAGCGAAAATTAGATTTCCTAAAGGATATTAACTCCCGAAATAAGCAGATTTCATCGCAGCCAGATCAATTTTCTTCATTTCCAGCATTGCTTTAGTGGCACGCTGAGATCCTTCAGGATCAGGTCCGCCTAAATAGTTCATCATCTCTGGCGAAGTTACCTGCCATGAGATTCCAAATTTATCTTTGAGCCAACCGCACTGGCTTTCTTCACCACCATCGGCGATTAACAAATCCCAGAACTTATCAATCTCTGTTTGATCAGCACATGGGATCTGGAATGAGATTGCCTCTGAATGTGGAAACTGTGGACCACCGTTTAGCCCGATGAAGTTTTGCCCAAATATTTTGAAGTTAACCACGATCTCTTCACCTTGCTGATTACCTGGAGTATCAGTTGGCGCAATCCAGTTATCGGAGATGGAGCTATTTGGGAATATAGACGTGTAAAAGTTTGCCGCTTCACGAGCGCGACCGTTAAACCATAGACAGGTAGTAAGTTCCATGCGATAAAGGTAGGCCAATTATTTGGCTTGGGTCAATCTTGCCTTTATCAACTTCTTTATTAAAGTTTTTGTTAGCGGCTTATCAATTGGTACATGAATAGCACTCATAGTCTTTGAAAAGCCAGCCAACTCTTCTGGAAATAACCTCAAAATTGAACCGCTAAATGGATAGTAGCCAACGTGCTTTTTATTGGCTAGCAATCCAGCCACAATCGTGTCGTCGACTTTAAATGCTGGCATTCCGTAGCTAACAACTTCTTGCGCCTCTGGAACTATTTCCAAAATTCGCTTGCGCATCTCGAGCATTGTTTCTTTATGTGGAATTGGCGCCGATTGATAATGTGCGCGAACTGCGACGGGTAACTGTTTTGCCACGGGGAAATAGTACAACTGGCCTTGATCAAGTAAGGTTCTCCATAGAATTCAATATCTGGAACGCGACGAAAATCGCAGTAAAAAGGAGCGAGTTGTGAAGGCTAGCGTCAGCGATCAGCGCTCCATTCTCGATATCCAGAACTTCGATTTCACGACAACTTCGCTAAATGCCAAGGCAGCAGGATTGCCTGAGATTGCAACGATAAATTCGCTAACCATTAAGCAGAATAATGCTCGAGATTTACGTATCGCTGCAGAGACTGAACTAAGCGATGTAAAGCGCGAGTTAAACCGCGCCGAGACAGATGTTGAACAAGTTGTCTCTCGCATAAATCGCGATGAGGCTCGGCTTGCCTCTGGCACAGGGGCTGCCAAAGAGTTAGAACAACTTCAACACGAACTCATCTCTCTAGCGGCACGTCGTGCTGAACTCGAAGAAGTTGAGCTTGAGATCATGATGCGCGTTGATGGAATCAAAGAGCGTATTGCTGCACTCAGCGCTGAAGAAAGTTCTCTTGCAGCAGAGATTGCAAACCTAGAAATTTCTAAAGAGAACGCGCTAACAATTATCTTTGCAGACCTCAAAGCAACAGCTGATGATCGCGCAAAGACTGCAGCCAGCGTTAACCCCGAACTAATGGCGCTCTACGAAAAGATTCGCGCTAGCAATAACGGCACTGGCGCGGCGGCTCTGATTGGCAATCAGTGCAAAGGTTGCCACTTGACTTTAAATACCATCGAACTACAGCGCATTGCGGGTTTGCCTGAAGATGAACTAGTGCGCTGTGAAGAATGTCGGTGCATTTTGGTGCGTGGTCTATAAATGGCACGCAATTTTAAGTTAACTGCCGATGGTGGTTCTCGCGGAAATCCTGGCCCAGCCGGTTACGGTGCAGTGGTTACTGAAAACGGCAAAATCGTTGCCGAACTCTTCGATGTAATCGGAATAGCAACCAATAACGTTGCTGAATACAGTGGACTTCTTGCTGGATTGAGCCATATAAATAAACTAGATCCCGCAGCCACGGTTGAAGTTGCTATGGATTCAAAGTTAGTTGTTGAGCAAATGTCGGGTCGTTGGCAGATCAAACATGCCGATATGCGCGATCTTGCCAAGCAATGCCGAGCGGCCCACGATCCTTCACTCGTTAAATACTCATGGATTCCACGTGATGAAAATTCACATGCCGATCGCTTAGCCAACAAGGCTCTAGATGGTGGCGCTGCCCAACAACTCGCGCCACAAGTTCAGCAAAATTACTTATCGGAACGTCTGCGCAGCGATGAAGTGCCAACCATGCTGTACATGGTTCGCCACGGTGAAACGATTCTGACTCCACTTCGAAAATTTTCGGGAACCGGTCCGCTAAATCCCGAACTGACAGAAAAAGGTTTATCGCAAGCTGCCGCAGTTGCAAAAGAGATTGCCAAATTAAAACCAGAAGTATTGATCGCTTCCCCGCTAATGCGCACTACTCAGACCGCACAAGAAATTGCCGCTGTGACAGGTCTCGACATCATCTTCGATGAAATTTGGTTTGAACTTTCCTTTGGTGATTGGGATGGTCTTTCATTCGAAGAAGTAAAAGAAAAGTTCCCAGATGAATATCAAGCCTGGCTAAATTCCTCTTCCTACGCTCCCGCTGGCGGAGAGTCTTACGATCAAGCAGGGATCCGAGTGGAAGAAGC
>CAZKNQ010000102.1:0-4120 GCA_964554225.1 uncultured Candidatus Planktophila sp. | reverse complement strand
ATAAGGGCGTGGGATGTGAAGTAACTTTGCCCAGACTCTTACCAGTGGAAGATTGAGCGCCAAGAGCAGGGTGTTTCCAATAAATAGTGAGGCGATCAAAGTCCAGACAATTTCTGGGTTTGTTGAAAATAACATTGGACCAGGTTGAATATTGTATGTTTGAAGTGCAACAAGAATTACAGCAGCAGTTGCTGAAGTTGGTAGTCCGAGTGCTAGAAGTGGAACTAACGCTCCTGCAGCATTGGCATTATTTGCAGCTTCTGGTCCAGCAACCCCTTCAATCGCACCTTTACCGAACTCATCTTTATGCTTCGATAAAGATTTTTCTGCGGCATAACTTAAAAATGTTGGTACTTCAGAGCCACCGGCAGGGATAACGCCTAATGGAAAACCAATTGCAGTTCCGCGCAGCCAAGGCTTCCAAGATCGCTTCAAATCCTGGCGAGTCATAATCGCCTTGCCTTTCATAGGAATGATCGACCAACCAGTTGCCTTGGCACGACCCGCGATATACAGAGCTTCACCAAGTGCGAAGAGTGAAACGATGACGGTAACTGTTTCAATCCCGTCAATCGCGTGAAGGTTTCCAAAAGTTAAGCGAACTGCGCCAGATTGCAGATCTGAACCAACTAGTCCAATAACAAGGCCGACACCAAGGGATGCCATACCGCGCAACATTGAGTTGCCCAAGAGCGTTCCAACCGTGGTGAAAGCGATCAACATCAACGCAAAATAATCCGCAGCCGTTACCTTAAAGGCCCATTCGGCTAGGGAAGGGGCGGTAAATGCCAAGATCGCAGTTGCGATTGTGCCGGCGATAAATGAACCAATAGCTGCAGTCGCAAGTGCAGAACCGGCGCGTCCACGCTTTGCCATCTGATGGCCTTCGAGCGCCGTTATAACCGAGCCAGATTCACCTGGCGTATTTAACAAAATAGAGGTTGTAGATCCGCCATACATCGCACCGTAGTAAATTGCGGCAAACATAATCAGCGCTGATGCTGGGCTAACTGAAAAAGTGATTGGTAACAAAAGTGCGATAGCAAGCGCCGGTCCAATGCCGGGAAGAACACCGACAAGGGTTCCGAGAATTGTTCCGAGCAGTCCAAAAAGTAAATTGTTTAAAGTTAGGGCTGAAGCAAAGCCCTCCATTAGTGAGTTAAAACTGCTCATTCAAAGATCCCCAGAATTCCTGCTGGAAGACCAACGTTGAGTCCTTTCGCAAATGCGAAGTAGACGATGAATGAGAATACGATCGAGATAATTAAATTCTTAAGTAAGTTTTTTGCACCGTATGCAAAGGCGACGCCAAAGAAGGCAACTGATGTTGCAATGATAAATCCCGCGCGCTCAATTAAAAGTGGGTAGGTCAGCATTGAGCCAGCGACCATGGCTAGTGATTTAAAGTCTGTCTTTTCAACTACTTCGCCGAACTCGGTTCCTTCAGGAACCCCGAGGTTTCCGCGGAAAATTTGTACAAATAAACCAAGAGAAATGAAAATGACAAAACCGCTTACAAGGTAAGGAAAAATTTGTGGACCAACGGTTCCAGATCCCGGTGGAACTAACATCTTGGAAGTGTCGTAGAGAACGACCAACCCAAGAATTAGGAGAGAGCCCGCAAAGGCGAGCTCTCCCCCAATCTTCTTAGATTTCAAGAGGGCTTATGCCAAACCAAGTGAAACTAGTGTGGCTGTAATGTCCTTCTTTTGTGAAGCAAGGAATGCTTCGAAATCCTTGCCGTAATCTGTCTGGTTCTGCCAATCCTTAGCAACCAAAGTTGCCTTCCAGGCATCGCCAGCGCGAGTTACGTCAACAACCTTGAGCCAGTTAACGCGCTCTGCTTCGGTAAGCGTTGCTGGAGCAAGAACTCCGCGCCAGTTACCGAATACAAAGTTGATTCCTTGAGCTGTCAAAGTCTGACCCTTAATTGACTTCAAGCGCTTTGGTGAAGAAAGTGCGAGAACGCGAAGCTTTCCGGCCTTTACATATGAAGCAAATTCAGAAGTTCCTGAAACGCCGGCTACTGTCTGTCCGCTGAGTACAGAAGTTGTAACTTCTCCACCACCTGCGTATGGAACATAGTTCATTGCTGTGGCTTTTCCGCCAGCCTTCTCAACTAGAAGACCCATGAATACATGGTCAACAGTTCCCTTAGATCCACCTGCGATTGCAAGCTTTGGATTGGCGACGATATCTTCTAGAAGTTGATTGATGGTTTTGTACTTAGACGATGTTGGAACAACAATCGCTTCGTATTCGCGCATCAAACCTGAGATCGCCTTTGAATCGGCTTGGTTTAGCTTTGACTTAGTTGAAGCTACGCCTGCAACCATTGCAAAACCGGTAATGAAGGCGACATCCTTCGACTTCTGATCCTGGAAGTATCCAAGGCCGACGGTTCCGGATCCACCTGACTTATAAGAAACTGTGTATTCGCTAAGCATGCCTTCTGCCTTCATGGCATCAGCAAATGCAATTGCAGTGGTGCCATATCCGCCACCAACGCCTGATGAAGCAACCCACTCAAGCTTTGTTAGTGGAGTTACATCTTTGTACCACCATTTCAATTGACCCTTAAGTGAGCCAGTTGTAACAACTAAACATGTGAGATCTGAGCCTTCGACTCCGCGACCTTTTGCGACACGACCTGCTTTAACGCAGTCATCGCCTGCTACCGCAATATTTGCTGGCTTAGGTGCAGCAGTTGCTGTTGGAGCAACTGTCACAATCGAAGCAAGCGCCATTGATGCAACAAGTGCACCAGCAAATTTCTTCTTCAACATCAAGACTCTCCTTTAAGAGTATGCCCACGAGGGATGGGATTTACGCAAGGCTATGCGAGAAGAGTTGAAACTTCAACGCCCAAAGACGCTAATTTTGCGCGTCCTCCATCGGGGGCTGTTAAAACAAATGGCTTTCCATCAGGCAGAAGTGCAAATGAATGCTCAAAGTGGGCACCCCGTGATTTATCTTGCGATACAACTGTCCAGTCATCACTCAAAACTTTTGTCTTGTGGGTTCCGCGGGTAATCATCGGTTCAATTGCAAGTGCCATCCCAACAAGTAGCTCGGGGCCGTTTCCACCTTTTCCAAAGTTTAAAACGTGTGGCTCTTGATGCATTTCGGTTCCGATTCCGTGGCCGCCGTACTCTTGCAGAATTCCGTACTTGCCTTGTGAATCAATATATTTTTCAATTGCTGCGCTGATGTCAGTAAGTCGCGCACCTAATTTACCTGCAGCGATTCCGCGCCACATTGACTCTTCGCATACATCCATTAACTTCTGATCTTGTGGATCAACAGTTCCAACGCCAACCGAAAATGCCGCATCCCCATGCCAACCATCGACAATGGCACCGCAATCGATTGAGACTAGATCACCATCATTGATAATGCGATCCCCAGGTATTCCGTGAACAATTTCTTCATTTACTGAAACACAGATCGTTGCGGGAAAGCCGTGGTAGTTAAGAAAATTCGGTGTTGCACCGTTTCTCTTAATGCAGGCTGCCGCAACGGCATCGAGAGCACTAGTTGTCATTCCTGGTTTAATTGCGGCGCGAATTGCCTGGTGGATCTCGGCAACTACTAAACCAGCTCGACGCATCACCTTGAGTTGATCAAGGGTCTTTATCTGAATCGCCATGAGGTTACTTTAATTAGGCTAAACGGCCGAGCGCGGTAATTGCATGCTCAGTAATTTCAGCAACCGTTCCGACCGCTGGGATTGTGATTAATAAACCTTCAGAGCGGTAGAACGAGATGATTGGCGCAGTCTGCTCTTCATAGACCTCAAGGCGTCGGGCGATAACTTCTTCTTTATCGTCTTCGCGTTGATAGAGATCACTGCCGTTGCACGAAGAACATTTGGTGGCTCCTGCTTCATTAGATGCACCGCATCCACGACAGGTGCGACGTGAAGAAAGGCGCTTGATAATTTCATCGGCGGCAATTGAAAGTTCGAGCGCCGCTTGCAAAGGTGTCTTAGCCTCTGCAAGAAATGCACGAAGTACTTCAGCCTGCGCCACATTGCGTGGATATCCATCTAGAAGAAAGCCATTGGCAACATCGTCATGAGTTAGACGATCTTTGACCATATCGTTGGTGACTGAATCTG
>CAZKNQ010000101.1:0-4131 GCA_964554225.1 uncultured Candidatus Planktophila sp. | reverse complement strand
CTACTTCTGCTGGATCTGTGATCTCGGTATTGGCCAAAGTGCTCATAAAGTTTCGCACCAACCAATCTTGACTAAACGAGGTGACTTCAACTGTTATACCCATACCCGGATTCGAGCCCGGTGGTATCGCCACATCGGTCTCCAAACGAAACCTCTCAAAAGTGGTTCGTAAACGTGAATTGACTCTGCATTTAGCGCGAAAAATCTCTTCGTTGCCGTTCTGAGTTTGAGCAACAAAGTCGCTGGCATTGAGAAGTTTGGCTTGTTTCACATTATCTAGACGAAAAGTGCGAAATCCTGAGGCCATATTGCAGTAGGCAAGCAGTACTTCTATCCCTTTATCTTCACCCAGCTCAAGTGGAGTGACAACCCTTGTTGAAATTCGATCTCTAATCAGCGAGTGATACTCAATTTCAAGGTTTTTGCGTTCCTTGAGAGCTCTTAAAATAATCGCGCGATGGGCGCTATCGACAGTTGGAGTTACCTGGGCAATGTCTCCAATTAGCGACTTGATCTTCTTCTGAAGCGCAGTTATAGCAACTAACAAATCTTCTCGATCTTTTGACAGTGACTCCTTCAGAAAGTCCAAACCGATTGCAATCACGACTAATTCCTCTTTAGTCAAAAGACGCACCTTTTGTAAAATCTCAGCGTTGCGAATAGATACATAACCGGATTCAAAAGAGAGGTCAATTAATTCAAGCGGTGTGTATCCCGGAAGCCCGCACATCCAGAGCGTATTGAGATCATCCAGCAACTCTTCAGTGGTAATAGCGAATTCCTTTGCAAGGTCGTTAATCGAGATCCCTTGATGGGTAGTTATAAAAGGAACTAAATCCAGCAGACGAGCTGTTTTGGCAATTGGTGAGGTCGCTTGTTTAGCCATAGCGCTTCACCCCAAGTTCGAGCCTCTTCACTATCTCATCGCGAACGCTCTCTGGTTCCAAGACGATGGCATCATCTCCATACCAAAGGACCTCTTCTATAAATCTCTCCTGATCGCGAAAATTCAATTCCACTAGATCCCAACCGGCGATTGCGCTCTTGGTCGAAAAGGGCTTGGAACGAGAGCGCAGCGCAATCGCTCGTCCAACTCTTAGATAGATCACGGCGGTACGAACCTCATCACCGCTCTTGCTTAACTTGGATAGATCAAACTCTTTATCTACTTCGAAAGATCCCGCCTTACCTTCCGGTGCGATATCTCCAGAAATCCGATCTAACCGAAAACTTCTTATCCCCATCTTTTCGAGATCGAGTCCGTATAAATACCAGTGGCCATAGCGTGATGTAACTGCATACGGTGCGATCCTGCGATCCTGTTCCGCTAACTCTTCGCTTAAGTATTTAAAGGAGATTCTTTGTCTGGAAGTAATTGCGCTAATTGCGATTTGCAAATTTTTATCTCGGATATTCGCATGCGGTGCAAGCTCTGGAATAGACTCAATATCTGATTCAATACCTATGGCGTGCAATTTTCTTAACGCAGTGAGCGCAGATCCATTTAACGCTGCCCCACGCCACGCTTCAGCGGCTAGAGAAAGAAGTGAGATCTCCTGGCTACTAACTTCACCCAATTGAAATTGATAGCTATCCGGTTTGATTCGATAGCCAGCCTCATCTTCAAAGAGTGGGTCGAAAGATCCGACTTCGATCTCAATTCCGAGGTTACGCAGATCGTCCTTGTCGCGTTCGAACATCCGCTCTTTACTTTCCGCGGTTCCTTCATATCCATCGACAGTTCGAAAAATCTCAGATTTCGTTATATATCTCTTGGTTGCTAATAGCGCGATAGTTAAATTAACTAAACGCTCAGTCTTCCGCGACACCGTAAGAGCCCTTCGCGGGACGACGACGTCGTGCAAGAACTTCAACACCGGGTGCCATACGGCGAGAGAAGATTAAGAAGCCTGTGTGGCCGATCATTCTCTGCTGCGGGCGAACTGCCAAGCCTTCATGGTGCCAACCACGAACCAAGCTTTCGAAACTTTCTGGCTCGGTGAAATGTCCATCATCCTTAAGAGCTTCTGCAGTGGCTGATAGTTGAGTTGTAGTTGCAACGTAGGCCATGAATACTCCCCCAGGTCGCAAAACTTTTGCCGCCATTTCTACACATTCCCAAGGAGCGAGCATATCTAGGATCACGCGATCAAATTCATGGTCAAAGTTTTGATCCTGCACTGAACCGATTGCAAGTGACCAGTTTGCAGGTCTACCACCAAAGTAATTTTCAATATTGGATGTTGCGTTCGCGGCAAACTCCTCGCGACGTTCAACTGAATGTACAGAGCCCGATGGGCCAACTGCGCGCAAAAGCGAGAGCGTCAGCGCACCGCTTCCAACACCTGCTTCAAGTACTCGTGCACCCGGAAAAATATCGGCAAAGCCAACAATTAGCGCGGCATCTTTAGGATAAACAATCGTTGCACTACGCGGCATAGAGAGAACGTAATCAGTAAGCAAGGGAATAAATGCGGTGAATTTTAGCCCTGCACTCGTACTAACAACCGAACCCTCGGGAAGGCCGATCAAATCGTCATGAACGATCCAACCTTTATGAGTGTGCCACTCCTTACCCGGAGTAATCGTGATGCTGTAAATCTTTCCTTTTTGATCGGTAAGTTGAACGCGATCGCCAGCGGCAAAACGTCCACGATTGGCTCCTAAATCGGAGTTGATCTCATTGATGCCAGACACGAGAGCATCTTAGGCGCAAAGCGGATGCGAACGGGTATCTTCCTTCATTATGAGCAAATTGAGACTTTCGCCTAGCCGGATCAGCGATTTCAATAATTGTCCACAGCTCTATAAATATCGCACGATCGACTTGTTGCCTGAACCACCCAGCATCGACGCCGAACGTGGAACGCTGATTCATGCCGTTCTGGAAGATCTCTTTGAAATCCCCGCCGCGGATCGAACAGTCTCCAACGCTGCACAAATGTTGCCCAAAAAATGGCAGGCACAGATTGAAGAAAAACCTGCAATTAAAGAGTTAGTCCTAGATTCGGGCGCTTGGTTTAAGCGAGCCGAAGAGTTGCTGGGAAACTACTTCAATTTAGAAAATCCAACTCTCTTTGAACCAACCTATCGCGAACTGCACTTAGAGATGGATCTCTCCCCCGATCTTTATCTACACGGTTACGTTGATCGTTTGGATGTTGCTCCAACGGGTGAAGTTCGCATCGTTGACTATAAAACTGGAAAATCGCCGAAACCTGGTTGGGAAGATAAGGCTTTCTTCCAACTTCGAGTTTACGCGCTTCTATACTGGAAGAACCACGGCGTGATTCCGAAACTTTTGCAACTGATCTACATGGGCGATACTCGTTTGATAAAGAGCACGCCCACCGAAAAGGATCTTATTAAGACCGAACAAATACTTTTGGATGTTGCTGCAGATATATTGCGCGCTATTGAACGAAATGAATTCAGGCCGCGCCCCACAAAGCTATGTGATTGGTGCTTTTTTAAGACAATCTGCCCAGCTCACGTTGGTTAATTTCTGACCACTTCTCTAGATCTGCGATTGTTATATCTTCAAAAGAGGAAATCACCTTCAACCGAGGCAGCTCCTGAACTTCTACATAATGAGGCACCGCAACGACAAATGCGCCACTTGCAACAGCTGCGGTTATGCCGGTTGGCGAATCTTCAAAGATGAGTGATTGTTTGATGTCGACACCTAGAAGTTTGGCTGCGTGGAGATAAGGATCGGGAAAAGGTTTGGTTCGCTCGATATCGCCAGCGCCTACCGTTACATCAAAATACTTCTCGTTCAGGCCACGCAATACGCCATCCACGATAGGCCGCGGGCTGGCGGAAACTAGCCCTTGCTTAATTCGTGATTCGTGAATCGCTTTAGATATTGCTAGCGCGCCCGGCATTAAAGGAACTTTTTTGGAAAGTCGGTCCGTCATCTCGGCGATGATCATCGCCTCTAACTCGGTTGGCGATTTACGCCCCTCTAGACAGTTAGACATGTACTCGGCAACGCGACGTAATGGTCCACCAAGACAGTGCAGTTGATCTTCCGGCTTCCAGTCATAGCCATTCTGACGCATCATCGCCGTTTCGGCTTCATGCCACTGCGGCTCGGAATCTAAAAAGAGTCCGTCCATATCAAAAAAG
>CAZKNQ010000100.1:0-4138 GCA_964554225.1 uncultured Candidatus Planktophila sp. | reverse complement strand
GCCTGATGCCCTTGTGAAACTTCTTCGCGAATTCGCTCCCAAGCACGATCCAAGAAGGTTGGTTTCTCCAAAGTTGGTACAACGTGGGTTGTAATTGGTTGGCGACCCAGCGGAAGTTCGCGAAGTGTTGAAATATCTAAATCGCCAAAGACGGTCATCGCAACTGTTCTTGGTATTGGTGTTGCGGTCATAACTAATAAGTGTGGCGGGTTAACCGCCTTTGCTTTCAGCGCATCTCGTTGCTCAACACCAAAGCGATGTTGCTCATCGACGACAATCAAGCCAAGGTCGTTAAACACAACGCTCTCGCTAAGTAGCGCATGAGTACCAATGACAATTCCTGCTTGGCCAGATGCGGCAAGAGCAAGCGCCTCTTTGCGCGCTGCCGAGTTCTGAGAACCGGTTAATAAAGTTATTTGCGTTGCGTTTTCAACACCGCCCAGCATTCCTCCTTGGGCCAGTGGCCCAAGCAATTTTTCAATTGTTCGCAGATGCTGGGCTGCCAAAACTTCTGTTGGCGCAAGAAGCGCTGCTTGTCCCCCGCTATCGACTACCGCCAACATGGCGCGAAGTGCGACAACCGTTTTACCTGAACCAACCTCGCCTTGCAGCAAGCGATGCATCGGAATATCTGCTGCTAAATCGCTTTCAATCTCACGCGAAACTTCAACTTGTCCGGGAGTTAACTTCCAGGGCAGCGATTTATCGAAAGCTTCCAAGATTCCGCCAGACTTAACTGGTCGGGCGACTGTCTTTAGCGCACGGAGTTCGGCTCTGCGCTCGAGTAAAAGTAATTGCAGTAAGAAGGCTTCATCAAAGGTCAAGCGCGCCTTCGAGAGTTCTGCGCTATCTAAATCAACTGGGTTATGGATCTGAACCAACGCTTGCTGCGCAGACGGATATTTAAACTTCTCAAGGATGTGTGTTGGAATGAAATCCGGAACTTCAACTAACGAATCAAGAGCCAGTTTTACGCACTGCGCGATCTTCCAAGAGGGAAGTTTTGAGCTGGCTGGATATACCGGAAGAAACTTTCCAGCAAAATCTGCAACAGCAGAATCAACATCGCTACCGTCTGGCACCATTTCATAATCTGGATGCGCCAATTGGCGTTTACCGTTAAAGACACCGACTTTTCCCGCAAACAATCCTTGCCTACCCACGCGCAACTCTTTCTCACGCCATGCTTGATTAAAAAAAGTTAGCGACATCTTTGCGCTGCCATCGGTGACGATAACTTCGAGAATGCTGCCCTTACGTCCCTGCAATCTGCGGCTGCTCGAAGAGTAGATCTCTGCCAAGACCGTTACTTCATCGCCCTCATTAAGTTCGGCAATATCGCTTAGTTCTCCACGAACTAGGTAGCGACGTGGATAGTGGTGCAATAAATCAGAGACTGTGCGATAACCGAAAACGGTATCTAAGACCTTTGCTGTGCGATCACCCACGACATCAACCAACTTGGTTGTGAGCCTGCCGTTTGCGATCGCCATAGGAGCCATTCTCGCGTGGATTTCTCGGAATTAGCGTGAAGTTGGCCTTCTTGCTACCCTTACGCCCTGTCCATTAAGTGAAAGATTTAAAAGGAGTAACGCTGTGGCATCAACATGCGATATCTGTGGCAAAGGGCCCAGCTTTGGAAATAACGTTTCACACTCTCAGGTAAAGACTCGTCGCCGCTGGAATCCAAATATCCAACGCATCAAGACACTCGTTGGTGGAACCGCTAAGCGTCAGAACGTCTGTACTTCCTGCCTTAAGGCTGGAAAAGTTTCTCGCTAAAGCTTCTTAGATCTAGTTAAGACCGCTTTTTAAATCCAGTAGGGCATTTTGGCTTTACGCCAGTGACTTTTCTTAACTGGTTACCTTTGATACACGAAATTGTCGTCGCCTTTGGCGTTGGTGTTGGCTTTGGTGAGGCAGTCGTTCTGACGGTTCCTGCGGCGGACATGTTGCTCGCTGCCCCGGCAGATGAAGCCATTAAATCAAAACTTGGATTTAACGAGATATCGAGCATCGGATCTGGAAATTCAAAGCCAAATACTTGAATGATTATTCGACCATTCTTAACAGCAACCGTCTTAGTTGCTGCGGTGGATCCCCCTTCGCTGGTGCGAACTGAAATAGTCAGAGCTGAGGCTGCATCTTCAGCCCGCTTAAGTCCCCACAGCGCTAGCGCATCAGCAGATGAAATAGTCGCATAGTAAAAACCTGTATTAACTGATTTACCATCCGGTGCCAGGCGCGGAGCAGAAGCTTTGTAACTCAAAGACTTCTTCTCTGCATTCCACACAGGAGTTGAAAGTTTGCAGAGCCCGTTAGAGCCGACATAGATCTTTCCGCTGCCGCCTTCAAATGAGAATCCGAGTGGATCATTGGATGGAACCAAAATTGATTGAAATTGAGTAACCAGCGCTGATGAAACACCAGCATCGCCAGAGCAATCCTTAGAGCTCTTGGCTTGAGGAACCTTAACTGGATAGCCTGCAATCTCAAAGACCGCACCCTGGACGTCAACTGTTGCTTCAGTTGCAATTCCATAAGTAACGCCGAGTTTAAAGTCCGAGATCCGCATCTTTACTGAAATTAATGCGTCGCTGTTTAAATTGACTGGTGTTGTGGCACTTGTTGTTAGCGCTGCCAGAGTGACGTTATTTCCCGGTGAATAAGTTGGTTTGGCATCAAGCATGATCCACGGAACAAACTCATTGGCAGCTTGTGCTTCTATATATAGACCATCGTAATTTTCATTTGCGAATGCGCCATCTGCACTCCATCGCCCTGGCAGAGCTTTGCCGGATGCAACTCCATTTGTATTTCCAGCAGTTACACCTGGAGTACCACTTGCGACCCAAGTAAGTGCAATAGCTTTGCCACCACTAGGAGTAATACTTACAGACTCGATGCAGTATGCGCCTCCACCAGCCGAGCAGGGTAAGAACGCTCCCTTAGGTAGTGTGACACTTGCATTTGCAGATGTGACTCCAACCAGAATTGCTGAAATGGAGAGTGCCATAGTGGCTAAAGTCGCTACAAATGATGATCTTTTCATCTCATAAAATTATCGCCTTGCTAAAAGGTAGGCAATAGCACCGCGCCTATTTTTATGTGTTTAAAAAAATAAAAAATATGGAATTCACTGCATAAAAATCCAAGGGTCTTTTTAAAAATGTTGCCAAGCCTTACCTGCTACGCCTGCCGGCACGTTCGCAAGACCCGCGCCCGCGGTAACTTCGCCTATTAAAACCCCTGGCAGATCTGAACCCGTTGCCAAAAGGGCGTGATCCTCTCCCCCAGCAAATATCCAACTCCAGATATCTGCATTTAACTTCTGCGCTAATTGCTCGAGTTCGATAAATTCGGCGCTGGCTTGGATTTTTGCAAGGTCGAAGTTAAAGCAAACCTTTGAGGCCTCAGCCATCTGTGCTGCTTGAATCACTAAAGCATCGCTTACATCGCAGAGCGCGTTGGCATTTGCGGTATCAAATTCATAATCAATCGTCGGAGATTTAAACTCGCTAAGCGCTTTTTGCATAAGCTCGCTATCGTCGTTCATTCCGGAACCCAATAACGCGAGGCCCGCTGCAGACCAACCCGTTAGCGATGATAGATAAATGCCATCTCCCGGTTTTGCTCCACTTCGAGTTATCGCTTTGCCAGATGAACCAATTGCGGTCATCGAAATAACTACTTCTGAAGCACGCGAGATATCGCCACCAACAACATGGGCTCCCGCAAGATCAGCTTCGAATTTAATTCCACGTGCGAGTTCGGTTATCCACTCCATCGTCTCAGAACCTGTTAAGGCAACAGCGACCAGTAAGAAATCGGAGTTGGCCGACATCGCCAAAAGATCTGCGGTATTAGCCGCCGTTACCTTTCTTCCGATTTCAAAGGCGCTTGACCAATCGGTTCGAAAGTGAACTCCGGCAACTGCCATATCTGTAGTCAGAACTTGCTTCCCAGCCGCCGCGACCACAGCGGCATCATCACCAATTCCAACAGAAATTCGGGGATCAGGCGATGCAAAAATCTCTTTCAAGCGCGCGATTACCTGCGCTTCGTTGAAATTTCCGTCACTAATCGCCATAGCGCCAAGACTAGAACATGGGGTACCTTTGCGCTTACCTTCAACGGC
>CAZKNQ010000099.1:0-4175 GCA_964554225.1 uncultured Candidatus Planktophila sp. | reverse complement strand
CGAAGAAGGCAGATATCAAATTGCACGAAGGCGGCATCTACGCAGTCTTTAATGGTCCTCGTTTTGAATCACCGGCTGAAATCCGCATGTGTGCTGGAATGGGCGTAACAGTTGTCGGAATGACTGGCGTTCCGGAAGCGACTTTGGCGCGTGAAGCAGGTCTGCGTTATGCGGCAATTGCAGCCGTTGCCAACCCTGCCGCCGGTCTTTCCAAGGAAGAAATTAGCCACGAAGGCGTCGGCGAGGTCATCAAGGGTTGTGCCGGAAATGTAATCACGATCATTGATAGTGAGATAAAAATCTTGGCTTCTTAGTTGGAAAAATAATATGGATCTATTAATCACCAATGCGCGCTATGCGGTAACTTCTAACGGTAGCGATGAGATATTAGAAAATATCTCGATCGGTATCAAAGACGGCAAGATTGCGTATATCGGCACAGATAAACCATCTGCAAGTAAAACTTACGACGCATCGGGCAAGATGATCGCACCAGGTTTTATCAATAGCCATACCCACTTAGGAATGTCGCTGCTGCGCGGTTGGGCAGAGGGCGTAAACCTGCAAGGTTTTCTAGAACGCGTCTGGGCTGCTGAAGGTGCGATCATGGATGAGGCAACCTGCGAACTCGGCACCGAACTCGGTGCGCTTGAAGCTTTGTTATCAGGCACAACAACCACGATGGATATGTATTTAAACCCTGCAGCTACTCATCGTGGTGCAGTGCGGGTTGGCTTGCGCCATATCGCAGGGCCGATCTTCTTTGATTTTCCAGGCCTAGATGGTCTGCAATGGGAGCAACGTATCGAACGGGCACGTCAGTGGAAGTCCGTACTTGCTGAAATTGGCGGGCCTTACATTCCGACTTATCTAATGCCACATTCAACCTACACCGATTCACCGGAAAACTTAACTCAGGTAGCTGCGATTGCTAAAGAACTGGGTGCACGTATTCACTTACATGTCTCTGAAACTCAAGCCGAGAATGAAGATGTAGCAACTCGGTACAGCAAGACGCCAACCGAAGTGTGTCGAGACACTGGCATCTTGGATGTGCCAACAATCTTCGGCCACGGAGTGCATTTATCAGATTCCGATATGGCGATTGCTGCAAGTAAGGGTGCTTCGGTCGGTCACTGCCCAGGCAGTAATTTAAAACTTGGCTCAGGCCTGGCACGTTTTAACGATATGCGTAAGGCTGGCATCAAAGTTGGCCTAGGAACTGATTCCTGTTCTTCATCAAATGATCTAGATATGTTCTCGGTTATGCGTATGGCAGCCCATGTTGTGGCACTTCGCCAATCCCCTGCTGATGTTGATCTAACTTCTATTGTGCGCGCTGCAACTATCGAAGCAGCGCATGCGGTAGGTCTGGCCGACTACGTCGGAAGTATCGAGATTGGTAAAGAGGCAGATCTTATTGCAATCGATCTACTCGCTGCGCATTTAACGCCAGTGCATGATGTAAACGCACTATTAGTCTTTGCCGCAGGTCGTGGCGATGTCACAGATGTCTGGGTGGCAGGAGATCAAGTTGTTGCAAGCCGCACCAGCACCAAGATCGATCTAACAGATTTAATTAAACGCGTAAACAATCGCGTTAAAGCGCTGGATCCTCTGCGATGAGCTTTGCTGGCAACAGCATCCTTGTCACTGGTGCCTCTGGCTTAATCGGGCGCGCCTATGTCGATCGCTTTCTAGAACTTGGCTTTACGGTATGTGCGCAAGTAAATACCGGATCAATCCCAGCACAAGATAAGTTACATGTGATCGCTACAGATTTATCCGTGGCTAGATCGGGTAGTTCACTGGTACAAGAAGCTATCGCACGCGCGGGAAAGTTAGATTTTGTAATCAATAACGCGGCCAACCAAGCGATCCTCGATCCGGCTGCGGCATCGCGTTCTGAGATCGAACTCATGATGCGCATCAACGTTGATGCGCCGAAAGAGATTATCGATGAAGCGGCCAAATCAGGCGTGCAGGTAGTTTTAAACATTTCATCTGTTGAGGCGCTTAATCCACGCCCCGGCCATGAAATCTATGGCGCAAGTAAGGCAGCACTTGACGTCTTAACGCGTTCGGCATCTCGCGCACACGCGCCGATGCGCGTACTTGGACTTCGTTTAGGTTTAATCGGTCGTGACGGAATTGATCAAGCTTGGCCCGAAGGAGTTGCTGCCTGGAAGGCTGCGACACCGCTCGGACGATATGCATCGGCTAGCGAAGTTGTGGGAGTAAGTGAATTTTTATTATCGGATGCAAATGCCTGGGCCACCGGAAGTACTTACGACTTCGATGGTGGCCTAGGCAGTCACAGTTGGTAGCCCCGAAGGGATTCGAACCCTCGTAGCTGACTTGAGAAGCCAGAGTCCTAGGCCGCTAGACGACGGGGCCCTAGTACATTTTGTCTTTCGCTGGGGTACCAGGACTCGAACCTAGACTTACTGAACCAGAATCAGCAGGGCTGCCAATTACCCCATACCCCATTACAACAGGGGTAAGAATACCCCAAAAATTAAAGCGCTATCGCCGCTGAAATTCGAGCCAGTGACGCATCTTTTCCAAGCAACTCCATAGATTCAAAGAGCGGTGGTGAAATAGTGCTGCCGGTTGTTGCGATGCGAACTGCACCGAATGCAATTCGTGGCTTAAGCCCCATCTCTTCAATAAGCGAGGTACGAAGTGCGGCTTCGATGCTCTCGTGGTTCCAATTTGTAAGTGGAGTTAGCTCAGCAAGGGAACGCTTTAGTACATCCTTTGATGCGCTATCGGTAACCTTGGGAAGTGATGCTTCTTCAACTTTAAAATCTTTAACAAATAGGAAGCGCAACATGGCAGGCACTTCATCTAACTTAACAATGCGCTCTTGAATCAGTGGTAGAGCTTGCTTTACAAGAGCGATCTCAGCATCGCTTCCGGTGATGACATTTGCCTTCGTCAAGAATGGCAGTGACCACTTAAGGAATTCATCAAGGGTTAGAGCGCGAATCTTGTCACCATTGATCGCTTCCAACTTCTTCATATCAAAGCGGGCAGGTGAAGAATGCACCTTATCTACGGTGAAGAGGTCGCAGAGTTCAGCCATCGTGATATTTTCGCGATCATCGCCAGGTGACCATCCAAGTAGCGCTAAGTAATTACAGATCGCCTCAGGCAAATATCCCTGCTCGCGATACCAAGCGATAGAAACTTCGCCGTTTCGCTTCGATAACTTGGCATTGTCCTGGCCCATAACAAATGGCAAGTGGGCAAAGACTGGGTAATCCTCTGGCGCAACTCCCATCGCTTGATAGACGCGGATCTGACGTGGCGTTGAAGAGAGAAGATCTTCACCGCGCAGAACGTGAGTCACCTTCATCAATACATCATCAACGGCAACTGCCAAGGTATAGAGCGGTGAACCATCGGCGCGAACTAGAACAAAGTCAGGTACGAATTTGTGATCAAAAGTTACTTCGCCACGGATCTCGTCGGTAAATGTGGTTGAGCCATCAGGCATGCGCATACGGACAACTGCTTCACGCCCCTGTGCTTTATACGCCGCTATTTGATCAGCGGTTAGCTCACGACAGTGGCCGTTGTAACCCGGTGCCACATTTGCAGCCCGTTGTGCTTCGCGAACCGCTTCTAGCTCTTCGGGTGAGCAGTAGCAATGGTAAGCATCTTTCTGATCTAAAAACTTCTGCGCCCAATGTGCGTAGATATCTAAACGCTGTGATTGTAGGTAAGGACCATTTTCGCCACCGACTTCTGGGCCCTCATCCCAATTCAAGCCGAGCCATTTCAGAGTATCGATAGCAGCTTGAATGTATTCATCGGTTACGCGAGTTGTATCGGTATCTTCGATACGGAATAAGAATGTGCCACCTGTGTGCCGAGCGTATGCCCAATCAAAGAGGGCAGTGCGGATATTTCCAACGTGCAGGTCACCAGTTGGTGAAGGTGCGAAACGTACTTTTACTTTTTTTGTTGATGTAGACATCACGGTTTTGCACTCACCTTATTTGTTAGTTGGCCAAGTCCATCGATTCCGACAACGACGTTGCCACGTTCGATCAGCGGTCCAATTCCTGCTGGTGTTCCGGTGATGATTACATCGCCCGGCAAAAGGGTCATGACTTGTGAAACAAAGACCACGATATCGGCAACGCTAAAGATCATCTGATCAAGGG
>CAZKNQ010000098.1:0-4182 GCA_964554225.1 uncultured Candidatus Planktophila sp. | reverse complement strand
GATTGGTACTGCACAAGCAATACCGATGCACACATCGGTAGCGAACCGGTTTACATCTCAAACCGAACCGAACTGCAAGCGCTAATGGGAGAGGCTGCATATGCAGTGCTCGCCGAACTTTGCGATAAGCGCGTTCAGGGAATTAACGATGCTAAAGCGCGCTCACTACCGCTCTTTGTAATCCAACACCCAGCATCTATCGCCGCTGGGAAGTAGTCAGCCAAACCCTCTAGAGTTTGGTCATGGCCAAGGTAGAGAAGGATCCATTCCGCTGTTCTGAATGCGGTTGGGGCTCCCAAAAATGGGTTGGTCGCTGCGGTGAATGTCAGGCTTGGGGCAGCGTTGAAGAACTTGCTGCGCCGAAGAAACTCTCACTTGTTCCTGGCAAAGTTACACATGCTGCAACACCAATTGGCGATGTCGATCTTTCATCTGCGCGTGCACGAGCAACCGGCGTCTCTGAACTAGATCGCGTACTCGGTGGCGGCCTTGTTCCGGGTGCCGCAATATTGCTCGCGGGCGAACCCGGCGTAGGTAAATCAACACTTCTGCTTTCAGTTGCTGCACAAACTGCCGCTAAAGGAATTCCTGCGCTCTATATCAGCGGTGAAGAATCTGCATCCCAAGTTCGCTTACGTGCCGAACGAATTAACGCAGTTGATCCCAAATTATTTTTAGCATCCGAAACTGATCTTGGTGCAGTTATCGCACACATTGACTCGGTCAAACCTGAGCTTTTAATTATTGATAGCGTGCAAACCATTGGTTCTGCCGCTGCAGATGGTTCACCTGGTGGAGTAACTCAGGTTCGTGAGGTTGCTGGCGCACTAATCCGCATCTGTAAAGATCGTGACATCACGTTGCTATTGGTTGGACACGTCACAAAAGATGGATCAATTGCAGGTCCACGTTTGCTCGAACATATCGTGGATGTTGTTCTGCAATTTGAAGGCGAACGCCACTCTCGTCTGCGCTTAATCCGCGCAATCAAAAATCGTTTCGGTGCATCAGATGAAGTCGGTTGTTTTGATCTGAGTGATACCGGTATCGAAAGCGTTCTCGATCCAACAGGTTTATTCACATCGCGTCACGCCGAACCAGTTCCGGGTACTTGCGTAACAGTTACCCTCGAAGGTCGCCGCCCACTTCTTGCCGAAATTCAAGCACTTGTAAGCCAAGGTCGCGAAAATGATTTTGGCAACTCTCGCCGCGTGACCAGCGGACTCGACTCTGCCCGCACCGCAATGACTTTGGCGGTACTCGAACTCCGTGCGGCAGTGCGCGTTGGTGGCCGTGATGTTTACGCCGCAACTGTTGGTGGAATGAAGATGTCTGAACCTGCTGCAGATTTAGCACTTGCACTTGCTGTTGCATCTGCTGCAAAAGCGCTTGCGCTACCTGCAGATTTAGTAGCGATAGGTGAAGTCGGGCTTGCTGGGGAAATCCGCAAAGTTAGCGGAGTATCCCGTCGCTTGGCTGAGGCTCATCGTCTAGGTTTTAAGCGCGCCCTTGTTCCTGCGGGCAGTGATGTAAAGATCGATGGCATGGAGATCGTTGAAGTATCTAGACTTGATCAAGCGCTGCAACGAGTGAAGATAACGGGTGAATAATGAAAAATAATCGACTAACAATTACTCTGCTAACAGTAATTGCAGTTCTTCTCGCCGGAATACTCGGACTTACGCTATTCAAAGATGGTAATTCCATGATGGAAAACATGGGACACAGCATGGATAGCCACGACTCTATGCATTCAAATAATTCAGACTCTAAATTCACTGGTGCTGACACCATGTTTTTACAAATGATGATTCCTCACCACCAACAAGCTATTGATATTTCAGAGCTTGCGCTGAAGAAATCTAAGAACGCAGAGCTCTTAGATCTTGCCACCGTAATTATTCGCGATCAAAAATCTGAAATTACACAGATGAAGGCGTGGCTTGATGAGGCAGGCGCATCAGAAGATATGGGTCATTCCATGCACGGTATGGGCGGAATGCTAAATGGCGAGGATTTAGCTGCGCTAGAGAAGGCAACTGGAAGAGATTTTGACACTCTCTGGTTGAAAGGCATGATCGCACATCATGACGGAGCAATCCATATGTCTGAAATGATCAAAGATGCCAGTAACTTGGAGATCAAAGCTTTTGGAGAAAAGATTGTGAAGGATCAATCAACCCAAATTACGCAGATGAAAAAAATGTTGGCATGACCCATTTTGCAGCGCTATCTGCAGCGCTTGGATCAGATGCCACGTTAATCTCTGATCCAGATATCACCGCGTCTTACTCGCGTGACCAAGCTCCTTTTGCGGTTAGCGCACCACCCTTTGCAGTTTTACTCGCTAAGAACGCGCAGGAAATTTCTAAAGCTTTAATTTTTGCCAACGAATATAAGATCCCCGTTGTTACACGTGGTGCAGGTAGCGGTTTATCGGGAGGCGCAAACTCTGATGCGCAGAGCTTAGTTATCTCACTCGAAAAAATGAACCAGATCATTAGCCTTGATGTGGCAAATCAAATTGCGCGCGTGCAAGCAGGCGTCATTAATATTGATCTAGATACTGCCGCTAAAGAACACGGTCTGGCATATCTGCCTGATCCAGCCAGCCGCGAATGGTCAACTCTGGGTGGGAATGCTGCCACTAACGCCGGTGGCATGTGCTGCGTTAAATATGGCGTTACTTCAGCCCATGTGCGTGCGCTGCAAGTTGTTTTGGCAACTGGTGAAATTATTGAGTTAGGTAGTGCAACTAAGAAATCTGTTACAACTTATGACTTAGCCCATCTCTTTATTGGTTCTGAAGGAACTCTCGGAATTATTACTGAGTTAACCCTTAACTTAGAAATCCGCCCGGCTCCTCCAGCTACTTTAATTGCAACTTTCCCGAGTGTTACCAAGGCAGCCGCGGCTGCAGCGGCGTTACTTCAATATCGTCCATCGATGCTAGAAATAGTTGATCAGACAACTTTGAAGGCTGTCGAAGCTTGGCATCCGCTTGGCTTTGAAGTAGCCGGCAGTGTTCTGTTGATGCAGTTAGATGAAAACCATTCTCTCTGCGAAGCAGCGCTAGAAACGTGTAAAGAATTCGATCTAATAGATGGCGTTTATTCAGATGATCCAACCGATGCTGCTGACTTGATTCGCGTGCGAAAGTTGGCCTACCCCGCGCTAGAGCGCATGGGTGCAACGTTGCTTGATGATGTTGCCTTGCCGATTACCAAGATCGCTGAGTTTGTTGAAAAAGTTGAAGCGCTTAGCCGCGAAACCAATTTAGTAATCGGAATCTTTGGCCATGCTGGCGATGGAAATATGCATCCAACAATTGTTCATGACCACGGAGATACAGCAGCGGCCGATCGCGCTAAGCAAGCCTTTGCGCGAATCGTGGAAATCGCTCAATCGCTTGGCGGCACAGCAAGTGGCGAACACGGCATCGGTTCGATTAAGCAAGCCTTTGTGGCAAATGAGATTTCACCAAAAGTTGCAGCGCTACAACGCGAAGTAAAGAAAACCTTTGACCCTAACGGGATATTAAATCCCGGTAAGAAGATTTAATTATTTAGTTGCTTCAGCAAGATCTTCTGGTGAGTCAGGCATTGTTGCCTTAGGTGCACCAGTGAATGTGAACTTCGCTTCAGCATCGACGCCCTCAACATCTACAACGATGATCTCGCCGGCCTTTAGCTCGCCAAAGAGAATTCGCTCTGAGAGTGAATCTTCGATTTCACGCTGAATAACGCGACGCAGTGGACGCGCACCAAGAAGTGGATCATAACCACGAGCGGCAAGGAGATCCTTCGCTGCTTGAGTAAGTTCGATACCCATATCTTTGGCCTTCAAGCGATCATCAAGGTTTGCGATCATGAGATCGACGATTTGAATAATCTGATCCTTCGTCAACTGGTGGAAGACGATTACATCATCGATGCGGTTAAGGAATTCAGGGCGGAAGTGGTTCTTGAGTTCATCTTGAACCTTGCCCTTCATGCGATCGTAATTAGTTAAATCGTCATCAATATTGGCAAAGCCAAGACCCAAGCTCTTCGAGATATCGCGAGTACCAAGGTTGGTTGTCATGATGATTACTGTGTTCTTAAAGTCAACGGTGCGACCTTGTGAATCAGTTAGGCGACCATCTTCAAGAACTTGAAGAAGTGAGTTGAAGATATCTGGGTG
>CAZKNQ010000097.1:0-4196 GCA_964554225.1 uncultured Candidatus Planktophila sp. | reverse complement strand
CAAAAGCGGCAGCACAACTTGAAGGTTCTAAGAACTTTGCGAAAGGCGTCATGCGTGATGCGGGCGTTCCAACAGCGCGCAGTTATACCTGTGAAACCCAAATAGAAATTGAAAACGCACTCGATGCTTTTGGCGCACCTTACGTTGTTAAAGATGATGGTCTTGCTGCAGGCAAGGGCGTTGTTGTTACCGATGATCGAGCCACAGCGTTAGAACATGCCCTTACTTGTAAGCGGGTTGTAATTGAAGAATTTCTAAATGGCCCAGAAATTTCATTGTTTGGAATTTCCGATGGTCGCAATGTTCTGCCTATGCAACCGGCGCAGGATTTCAAACGCGCCTACGATCGCGATGAAGGCCCAAACACAGGTGGCATGGGTGCGTATTCACCACTGCCTTGGGCACCCGACGACATCATGGAAGAAACTTACGAAAAAGTCTTAGCGCCAGTAATCGCTGAAATGGCTGCGCGCGGAACACCATTTGTTGGACTTCTCTACGCAGGCTTAGCTTTAACTGATCACGGTTTAAGAGTTATTGAATTCAACGCGCGCTTTGGAGATCCCGAAACACAAGTTTTGATTCCACGACTTGCAACACCGCTTGCACAATTGTTGTACAAAGCAGCAACTGATTCACTAGATGATGTTGCTCTTTCTTGGCGTGATGAAAGCGCGGTGACCGTTGTGCTTGCAGCGCAGGGATATCCAGAATCTCCAAAGACCAAAGGCGCGATTACAAATATTCCGGCGATTTCAAAGACGCAAATTTTTCATGCTGGTACTTCACTAAATGGCGTTGGTTTAATTTCTAGTGGTGGTCGCGTCTTAACAGTGACGGGGCTAGGTTCAGATCTAACGGAAGCCCGCGATCGCGCATACCGTGCGATCTCACAGATTGAACTCGAAGGCTCTTTCTATCGCAGCGATATCGCTTTCAATGCGTCGGTCGCTGAGAAGGGCAATTAAATGAGGCAGAATAAGCCAGTGAGCGTCCTTGCTGATCGTTATGCATCATCTGCAATGCGCGCCATCTTCGCCCCCGAAGAAAAGATCATCGCCGAGCGCCGTTTATGGCTCGCCGTGGCTCGTGCGCAAAACAAACTGGGTCACTCCATCTCAGATGCAGTCATCGCCGATTACGAAAAGGTAATAAACAAAGTTGATTTGGCATCTATCGATGCTCGTGAAAAAAAGACTCGTCATGATGTGAAAGCCCGCATTGAAGAGTTCAACGCACTTGCCGGCCACGAAGCAATCCACGCCGGTATGACCAGTCGAGACTTAACTGAAAATATTGAGGCGCTCCAAATCAAAAACGGTTTAGCGATTGTCCATGACAAAGTTGTTGCAGTTTTGGCACAGCTTGCCGACAAAGCGGCGCAGTATTCAGATCAAGCAATTGCTGGTCGTTCACACAATGTGCCGGCGCAGATCACAACGCTCGGAAAGCGCTTTGCATCTGCTGCTGAAGAACTGCTCTTTGCTTACGAGCGTTTAGCATCACTACAAGATCGCTATCCAATGCGTGGCATCAAGGGCCCAGTCGGTACATCACAAGATTCAATTGATCTTCTTGGTTCATCGAAAGCACATCACAGCCTGGAACTTGAGATCGCTAATGAACTTGGTTTCACTCGCGTTCTTGATTCAACCGGTCAGATCTATCCACGTTCCTTTGATTACGATGTTGTGACAACACTTGTGCAACTTGCCGCTAGCCCATCGTCACTTGCGACTTCAATTCGCTTGATGGCTGGCGCCGAACTTGTTACCGAAGGATTTAAAGCCGGACAAGTTGGTTCATCTGCTATGCCACATAAGATGAACACTCGCTCATGCGAACGCATCAATGGTTTAAGCGTGATCTTGCGCGGATATGCATCGATGATTTCAGAACTTGCCGGCGATCAATGGAACGAAGGCGATGTCTCTTGCAGCGTGGTTCGCCGCGTGGCACTTCCTGATGCGTTCTACGCCATCGATGGTTTGCTTGAAACAACGCTTACTGTGCTTAGCGAATTCGGTGCTTTCCCTGCGGTTATCGCTGCAGAACTCGATCGTTATCTACCTTTCTTAGCAACAACCAAGATCTTGATGGCTTCAGTTAAAGCTGGCGTTGGTCGCGAAGTTGCTCACGAAGTGATTAAGGAGCACGCGGTAAAAGCGGCTTTGTTGATGCGCGAAGGCAAGGCAAACACACTGCTCGATGCACTCGCTTCAGATGAGCGCTTGCCGCTTGATCGCGCAGCCCTTGATGCGCTGATTAGCCAACCGATTGAATTTACTGGCGATGCTCGCCAACAAATTGCTCGAGTTGTAGATCGCATCGATGCGATTACATCCGCGCACCCTGCCGCAGCGCAGTACAAACCGCACTCGATCCGGTGAGCGGTTTCGGCGTAGCTGGCGCACCGCCAGCACCAATTATCAATGGTTGGCAACACCTACGCACCGGAAAAGTACGCGATCTTTACAAGAACGATTCTAATGAAATCTTGTTAGTTGCTTCAGATCGCATCTCGGCATTCGATTGGGTACTTCCAACAACGATTCCAAATAAAGGTGCAATTCTTACCCAACTTTCACTCTTCTGGTTTGAACTCCTTGAAGATATTGTCCCTAACCACATAATCAGTGATGACGTTCCAGATCAAGTTGCTGATCGCGCAGTAATAGTTAAGCCGCTTGAAATGTTTGAGATCGAATGTGTAGCGCGCGGTTATCTAACTGGCAGTGGTTTGGTTGAATACAAATCCAACCAGGCAGTTTGTGGAAACGCTCTGCCGGCGGGGCTAGTTGATGGATCAGAACTTCCCGAAAGTATCTTTACACCTGCAACAAAGGCAGAAATCGGCGATCACGATATAAATATTGACTTCAACGAAGCAGCCAAAATTGTTGGTGCAGACGATGCCGCCGAACTTCGCGACTTAACTCTTTCGCTCTATGAGACCGCTGCCGACTTTGCGCGCAGCCGCGGCATCATTCTGGCTGATACAAAATTTGAATTCGGACGTGACGCTAAAGGAGCAATAACCCTGGGAGATGAGGCGCTAACGCCTGATTCTTCACGTTTCTGGGAGTTATCAACTTGGCAGCCGGGTAGCGCACAGGGATCATTTGATAAACAATTCGTTAGAGATTTTCTTACTAAAAGCGGCTGGGATAAGAAGAGCCCACCACCAGAATTGCCGGCAGAGATCGTAGAAAAAACTGCCGCGCGATACGAAGAAGCGTATTTCCGAATCACCGGCAGCAAGTTCTACAACTAATTTCAAGTTCTAAAATAGGGAGATAAAGATGGCAAAGATCGTGGTTGATGTAATGCTTAAGCCAGAGATCCTCGACCCACAGGGTGTGGCCGTATCTGCTGCACTACCGCGCCTCGGATTTAACTTTGCCAAGAGCGTGCGCCAAGGAAAGCGCTTTGAGATTGAAGTAGATGGCGAACCAACTCCTGCACAGTTAGCGGAAGTTGAGAAGGCTGCCGAGACACTTCTTGCCAACCCAGTTATCGAAACTTTCACAGTAAGAGTTGAGAAGTAAATGAAAGTTGGCGTTGTAACTTTTCCAGGCACGTTAGATGATCGCGATGCTGCGCGCGCGGCAACACATGCCGGCACAACTGCGGTTTCACTCTGGCACGGAGATGCTGATCTCAAAGGTGTAGATGCCGTTATCTTGCCTGGCGGATTTTCTTACGGTGATTACCTGCGCTGTGGCGCGATCTCACGTTTTGCGCCAGTGATGGAGAAAATCATTGATGCTGCAAATGGCGGAATGCCATTACTTGGAATTTGCAATGGCTTTCAAGTTTTATGCGAAGCGCATTTGCTTCCAGGTGCGCTGACTCGCAATCACGAGCTTCACTTCTTATGTCGTGATCAGAAGTTAGAGATTACAAATAACACCACTGCATGGACTTCTTCTTACCAAGTTGCACAAGAGATTGTTATCCCGTTGAAAAACGGTGAAGGTTCTTTTCAATGTGATGATGCAACACTGGCCAAACTTGAAGGCGAAGGCCGCATCATTGCGCGCTATGTAGGCGAAAACCCCAACGGTTCACGCAATAAAATCGCTGGTATTACCAATGAACGCGGCAACGTGGTTGGCCTCATGCCACACCCAGAACACGCAATCGATACTTTAACTGGCCCAACCGCCGATGGCCTTGGCTTCTTTACCTCTGTA
>CAZKNQ010000096.1:0-4214 GCA_964554225.1 uncultured Candidatus Planktophila sp. | reverse complement strand
TGGCAATTACTTCTGCCTTATCAACTTCTTCGCAGCCGCCGTAATAACGCTTGCCTGGATAACCTTCTGCGTATTTATTGGAGAGGGTTGAACCGAGCGCTGCAAGCACTGCGCGCGAGGTGAAGTTTTCCGATGCGATTAACTGCAGATTAGTTTGTTGACGCTTTAGCTCGGATAGAAGTACTGCTGCGATATCTGGATCCTGCTTGCTCAGCAGTGCAAAATCCGGGCCATAGAAAGTCTCTGCGCTCATGCGGGCAAGCCTAAGCCTTACGGCACAGAAATGTCGGGTGTGATCGCTGTGATTTGCTCAGCCGCGATCACCCCAACGCGCACGATGCGGGCTGGCTCGCTATCGCCCGATATGACCGTGGTGGCTGGTCCTTGAGCGATTGGGCCAATTGAAAAGATTGCCGCCACTTCACGCTCGGTGAACTTTAAATCATTTGGATCAGTAATTGGAGAATTACCCGCAAGCGCTGCAGAAGCCACTGCAATTGGCCCATGTAACTTGGCTAGTTGCAAAATAAAAGGCGCACTTGGCACGCGTACGCTAAATGAATCTAATTGTTGGCCATCACCTAAATCCCAATTCAGTCCGCGCTGCGGCTTTAAATTGATTGATAACTGTCCTGGCCAAAAATTATCAATTAGCTTTCTAACTGGTTCACTAATTTCACGAGCAATGCCATCTACCGCAGTACTTGAACCAATCATTACTTGCGCAGATACCCCAAGTTCATCTCCGCGAAGCACATGTAGTGCCCGCACGGCATCGTGAAAGAAAGCATCTGCAACAAGTGCATATGAATTCTCAAGTGGAGCAACGATTACAAAACCATCTTTAAGGGCCGCTGCAGCGCTGGCTAAGTGCTCATTAAACGCACCTGAATTAAGGTCGATGGTTGCCATAGCCGTTATTTTCTCACCGCAGAGGTCCAACGGGGACGGTCATTTAAATCTTTATGCAGAACTATCTCGGTGAAATCGCGAGATAGCACCGCATCAATTGCGGCGCCTTGTTCTTCAGTATGTTCGATCGCTAAGACTCCCCCGCTCTTTAACAAGCGAGCGGCGGCATCGATAAAACGTTTTGGGAGTTCCATGCCAGTTTCGCCACCAAAGAGTGCAATATGCGGCTCATGTTCTGCGACATCGCGGGGCAACACTTGGGTATTTGGAATATATGGCGGGTTGGCGATAACGATGTCGCATTTAACGCCGGGCAAGACTTCTGCCACATCGCCTTCAACAACTCGAACATTTTCAGAAATCTTCGCCACATTCTTCTTCAGCCACTCGATAGCTTCAGGACTTTTTTCTACTGCGATTACTCTAGTTCTTGGTGCTTCAGTTGCGATTGCAAGTGCCAAGGCGCCCGAACCTGATCCGAGATCTATTACTGAAATTTCTCCAGAGACTTTCGCCTCTAAATTTTTAACATGTGTGAGTACCGCTTCGACCAGTAGTTCACTTTCAGGGCGTGGTACCAATACCCCTGGGCCAACTTCAATTTCCAGATGGCGAAAGTAAGCGGTACCAGTTAAATACTGAAGTGGTTCATGTCCTGCGCGACGGGAAATCAACTTTGCAAAGGTATCCTCGATTACACCAAAGTCACCCAGTGATTTAAGAGTTGCATCTAACTTAACTGAGTTATGCAGATCCATTCGTGAGATACCGAGAACATATGCAAATAAATGTTCGGCATCGATCTCTGCGATATCTGCAGCCGCTAATTTCTCTTTCGCCGAACGAAGCAGGCTCTTAATCTCGCTCATTTTAAGTCGCTGCGCTTAATTAGTTGAGGAGAGCTTTGCTGCCTTATCGGCATCAAGTAAGGCTTGGACAACATCATCTAGATCACCATTTAACACTGCATCTAAATTATTTGATTTGTAATTTACGCGGTGATCGCTGAGGCGATTTTCTGGGTAGTTATATGTGCGAATTCGTTCTGAGCGATCCACGGTACGAACTTGACTTTTACGTTCTGCCATCGCAGCGGCTTCTGCTTTTTCTTGAGCATCGGCGAGTAAACGCGCGCGCAAGATACGTAGCGCTGATTCTTTATTTTGCAGCTGTGACTTCTCGTTCTGACAGGAAACAACAATTCCAGTTGGTACGTGGGTCAGGCGCACAGCAGAGTCAGTGGTGTTAACAGACTGTCCACCAGGGCCTGATGAGCGATAAACATCCACCCGCACATCATTCATATTTAGTTCAACATCTACTTCTTCTGCTTCTGGCAATACAAGTACGCCGGCTGCAGATGTATGAATACGTCCTTGGCTTTCAGTTTCTGGAACGCGTTGCACGCGGTGCACGCCACCTTCAAACTTTAGGCGCGCATACGGAGTTGTTCCAGGTTCTGGAGTTCCCTTGGATTTAATCGCCATGGAAATATCTTTATAGCCACCAAGATCAGACTCGGTCATATCAATGATTTCAACTTTCCAATTTCGCTTTTCCGCATAGCGTTGATACATACGAACCAAGTCGCCTGCAAATAGTGCGGATTCATCTCCGCCCGCTCCTGCTTTAACTTCGATAATTACATCGCGATCATCATTGGGATCACGGGGCAGTAAGAGTTCTTCCAGTTTGTCGGCAGCTGCTTCAACGGCAACCTCCATCGCGGGAAGTTCAGATGCGAAAGATTCATCTTCTTGCGCCATCTCGCGCGCTGCCTCAAGATCTTCGGCCGCAGTCTTCCAAGCGTTAAAGCCGGCAACAACCGGACCAAGTTGGGCATAGCGGCGACCAAGTTGGCGCGCCTTGCCTTGATCTTCATGGATAGAAGGATCAGCCATCTGCTTTTCTAGCTCTTGATATTCGCGCACCATTTCATGTGCTGATGCAAAGCGATCGTTATCTTTTGCCATTTGGCTTCTCCCTTCCTCTTTTTCAAATGATCAATCGGTAAATAATTTCAAGAAATAAAAAGACCGCGCCGCAACCTCATTGGGTTGCGATGCGGTCTTTTAAGAAAGCTACTTCTTTTTTCCGAAACGCTCTTCGAACTTAGCTACGCGTCCACCAGTATCGAGGATGCGCTGCTTGCCGGTGTAGAACGGGTGGCAGACTGAACAAACTTCAACGTAGATAGATCCGCTAGCAACTGTTGAGCGAGTAACAAATTTTTCGCCACAACCACAAGTTACTTGGGTCTCTTTATATTCTGGGTGAATATCTTTCTTCATTTTTATTTTCCTTTATCTATGTCTGGGTCCGCAGCTTGCGGTGAACCAGGGCATAACCATTAGTTATGGCTAGGTGCTAATACTCTCGCGAAAGAAGAAAACCGCAAAATCCGTGCGCACGCAGCACGGATTTTGCGGTCTCTGCCCTTTGAGAGGGAAGGTTTTAAGCCTTTGGAGCCTCAGTTGGTGCAGCTGTTGGAGATGCTGCTGGTTTGGCAGTCTTTACTGGCTTGGCTGGCTTTACTGGCTTAACTAGCGCAGCAATTGCAGCTTTAGCTGTTGCATCTGCTGCAGCCATTGCACTCTTGCGGGCATCTTTTGCCGCTTGTAATTGTGCATCAGTGGTTACATTTGCAAGTGCTGCTTGGAAATCTGCAAGGGCTTTTGCACCGGCTGCACGTCGAGCATCGATGATTGCGCGATGGGCGGTGACATATGTATCCATCTGTGCTCTAAATGTTGCTTGTGCTTGTGCTCGCGCAACTGCAGCATCTTTTGTATCTACTGCTGTTGCTGATGAAACTCCACCAAAAAGTGAAGCTGCGACAAGTGCGCCTGCGAGAATTTTCTTTGTAACTTTCATTGACTGCCTCCATATTCGCCGGCCCTTATGGCCTTGGTTGATATGGAGATAGTGCGCTCCGACTTTGTGGAATCCAGGTGAAGGCTTTGTGAAAGCCTTGCGGTCAGGCGGTGAAAGTTAAGAGATTAACCCTCGTTTGGACCAGAAGTGGTCTTCTGGATCTGCATCAAGAACTCGACGTTGGACTTTGTGCCCTTCATCTTCTCAAGCAACAACTCAAGAGCTGCCTGTGGTTCTAGAGCGTGCAGAACGCGACGCAATTTCCAGACAATGTTGAGTTCTTCAGTTCCCATAAGAATTTCTTCTTTACGAGTACCTGAGGCAACAACGTTAACTGCAGGGAAGATGCGCTTATCGGCCATCTTGCGATCGAGGATGAGCTCCATATTTCCGGTGCCCTTGAACTCTTCGAAGATAACTTCATCCAT
>CAZKNQ010000095.1:0-4215 GCA_964554225.1 uncultured Candidatus Planktophila sp. | reverse complement strand
CAATTACATTGAGTTCAGAATCGGTCACCAAGACCGCGATCTCAACTAGGGCATCAGATGCCAAGTCGAGTCCGGTCATCTCGCA
Organism: uncultured Candidatus Planktophila sp.; assembly: GCA_964554225.1. Lineage (GTDB taxonomy): Bacteria > Actinomycetota > Actinomycetes > Nanopelagicales > Nanopelagicaceae > Planktophila. The sequence goes on along the minus strand of CAZKNQ010000095.1, from coordinate 4,130 downwards.
ATCGATCCAGATCAAGTGGGGCAGGTCAGCAGCCATAGCGGAGAGTTTAAAGCACACGTATAGACCTGTTTACCATCTGTTCACTTTACGTTTAGACCGCTGACAGCGACTGTACTTACCTCATTGCCAAGATTCGGTCGTATCTGGGGCATCTCAGATCGGTTCTCTGAAAGGGACTTTAATGATTTCGATGAAAAAGTTAGCAGTAGCTGTTCTTGGAGCAGCGCTTACTACCTCACTACTCGCAGCCCCTGCGATTGCAAGTGAAGTAAAGAATCTTGCAAAGTGCGAACGCCGCGGCGAAGTTGCAGTTGCAAATGGTATTGAATTCAAGTGTTCAATCTCAGGTGGAGCACTTAAGTGGAAGAAAGTTGGAACAGCCTCAACCACTGGAACATCAACTGGTGGTGACACTGCACAGTATGCAAACGTTTCAGGAAAGATTTCAATCGATGGTTCAAGCACAGTCGCTCCGCTAACTGGCGTTGCCGCAGAAGCTTTCCAGAAAGCGTCAAAGACTCAGATCACAGTTGGCATCTCAGGCACTGGTGGCGGTTTCTCACGTTTCTGTAAGGGTGAGACTGATATTTCAAATGCATCACGACCAATCAAATCAACTGAAGCTGCTGAGTGCGCAAAGAACGGCGTCAAGTACACAGAAATGATTGTTGCAAACGATGCTTTGACAGTTGTCATCAACAAGAACAACTCATGGGCTGTCTGCCTTACTACAGCAGAACTAAAGAAGATTTGGAATGCAGGAAGTACAGTTACACGATGGAACCAAGTTCGTTCAACATTCCCGGCTACAAAGATGGTTCTCTACGGTGCAGGCACTGACTCAGGAACATTTGATTACTTCACAGAGGCAATCAATGGCAAAGCTCAGGTTTCACGTAAGGATTACAACCCAACAGAAGATGACAACGTGACAGTAAATGGTGTTCGTCGCTCACAGGGTGCAATCGGTTACTACGGTCTTTCTTATTACCTAGAAAACACAGATATTAATAAGGCTGTTCAAATCGATTCAGGTAAGGGTTGCGTAACTCCAAGTGCGGCAAACGTAATCAACGGTACCTACACACCACTAGGTCGTCCATTGTTCGTTTATGTCAAGCACGAGTCTGCAAAGACAAACCCAGCAATCATTCCTTTCATGACTTACTACAAGGATAACCTTGCTGCGCTTGCCAAGAAGGCTCAGTTCGTGCAGTTAAGTGCTGAACAGCAGAAGAAGCTCGATTCAGAACTTGATGCAATCAAAAAACTAGCCTAAGTTTTAGGCATCCGAACCGATTAATGGAGGTTGGAATGGACGACCTGTCTCAGACAGATAGGACAGGAAGTGCAACTGCGGGGGGCGTCTCACTGGCGCCCTCCGCCCACCTTCGTCGGCGAAATGTAGTTCAGCAAATCGCAGTAAACACGATGCGCGCTGGCACCTTTGTTACGGTGGTTATAACAGCTGGCATTGTTTTCTCATTGATTCCTCCAACCCTAGAGTTGCTTAGAGAAATAGGCACTCAGATATTTGGCACAACTTGGGCCCCGCTCTTTATTCCACCAGAGTTCGGCCTTCTGCCTCTGATTACCGGAACTTTCATTATTGTTTTAATCGGAATGCTCGTTGCAATTCCCTTTGGTTTGGCTGCTGCGCTATACCTTAGCGATTACGCCTCATACCAAACCCGTCGCTTTGTAAAACCAATCTTGGAAATCCTCGCAGGAATCCCAACAGTAGTTCTCGGTCTATTTGGTCTCTATGTAATTAACCCAGAGCTCGTCGAAAAGTATTGGCCAATTGGAGAATCAGTTGGTTACTCCGCACTCGGTGCCGGTCTGATGACTGGCGTTTTGACGCTACCTATCGTTGCCTCTGTTGCCGATGATGCTCTCTCTGCAGTTCCACGCGCGATGCGCGAGGCAGGTTATGCATTAGGTGCAACTCGACGTGAAGTCGCGACCAAGGTGGTCTTTAACGCAGGTATTTCTGGAGTTGTGGCTGCTGTCATTTTGGCTTTTGCTCGCGCCTTTGGTGAAACAACTGTGGCGCTAATGGTCGCAGGAAGTTATCCAAAGCTATCTGCAAATCCAGGCGATCCCATGCAAACGATGGCCTCATTTATCGGCTTCGCTGGTATTGGTGATCAGCCGACGGATTCAACTGGTTACCGCACTATCTTCTTAGTCGGTTCCATTCTCTTCCTAGTTACCTTAGTCTTCAATTTAATTGGAAATAAAATCATCCTTCGCTACCGAGAGGCATACGAATGAGCACAATCTCTCTCTCCTCCAAACTCTCTGTTGCCCGCCGTTCAAAGGATGGCCTATTTCGAGTCTTCTTGACATTTAGCATCATTGCAACCCTAGGCTTTATTCTCTTTGTTGTTTACACGCTATATAACGATTCTAAGTTCTTAATTGGCTCAGCATTATTAACCAACATGCCATCGAATGATCCGGATGATGTCGGCTTCCAGTCGGCGATCTTCGGATCAATCTGGGTAGTTGGTACTGCAGCGTTATTCGCTCTGCCACTTGGCATTCTCACTGCGCTTTATCTAGAAGAGTTTGCGGGAAAGCGAAATAAATTCACATCCGCAATCGAGACAAATATTCAAAACCTAGCAGGCGTTCCGGCAGTGGTCTTTGGAATGATCGGACTTGCCTTCGTAGCTCGCGGGCCGCTCTCTTGGGGCTTTACAGTTGGCTCCGCAGCCGTAGTGCTTGCGATGATGATTTTGCCGGTTGTGATTATCGTTGCGCGTGAGGCGATCAGAGCAGTCCCACCTTCATATAAGGATGGCGCACTTGCATTGGGCGCAACCAATTGGCAGGCAGTTTCTCGTCTTGTACTTCCAAGTTCAATTCCAGGTATCGCAACGGGCTCGATCTTGGCGGTATCGCGCGCGATGGGTGAATCCGCGCCATTGCTTCTCCTTGGCGCGCTCTCTTTCGTTACTTTTAACCCAACTGGCCTTGATAGCCAATTTACGATTTTGCCTTTGGCCATATTTAAGTATGCATCCGATTCTCGCGAAGAGTTTCATTACATCGCATCTGCGGGCAGTCTAATTTTGATCATTATTCTATTCTCACTCAATCTAATTGCGATCTTGCTGCGTGATTATGCAAACCGAAAGAACCGTGTCTAAGGTGAACTTTTCTACCAATTCAGGAAATAAAAAAGGGGATACTCGTGAATAGTCATATGAATTCTCGCAACAGCGCTGGGGTCATGGAATTTACCGATCCTGTCTTCACGCTTGATAAAGTAGCGGTCTCCTATAAAGAGTTTGTTGCTGTTTCTGATGTGAACTTGCAGATTCCATCTAAAGATATAACCGCTTTTATCGGGCCATCTGGTTGCGGTAAAAGCACAATCTTGCGCGCTTTAAATCGTACCAATGATCTTATTCCTGGAGCCGCTGTTCATGGAAAGGTGCTGTATCACGGTGCAGATCTCTATGATGCAAATGCAAGCGCGGTTGAAGTCCGCCGTCGCATCGGTATGGTTTTTCAAAAGCCAAACCCATTTCCAAAAAGCATCTATGAAAATATTGCCTTTGGACCAAAGGTAAATGGACGTCCTAGCAAATCCGAACTAGATGCAATTGTCGAAAAGTCACTTCGCGCTGCAGCACTTTGGGATGAAGTCAAAGATCGTCTTGGTGAATCGGCGCTTGGCCTTTCAGGTGGCCAGCAACAGCGTCTATGTATTGCACGATCACTCGCTGTGGAACCAGAAGTGATCTTGATGGATGAGCCTTGCTCTGCACTCGACCCAATCGCAACCGCTCGAATTGAAGAGTTGATGCTAGAACTTAAGGATCGCTACACAATTGTTATTGTGACTCACAATATGCAGCAAGCAGCGCGCGTTAGTTCGTATACTGCATTCTTCGTTACCGAGATAAATCCCCTTGGTGATCGTCGTACTGGCAAGCTTGTTGAATTCGATAACACCAGCCATATGTTTAATACACCAACTGATCCTCGCACCGAGGCATATGTCACAGGAAAGATGGGCTAAAGCCACTTCTTGCTTCGTTAATCCTGGTTTACCTTGTAAGTGCGCCTGGCTGGAATCGAACCAGCGACAACTCGCTTAGAAGGCGAGTGCTCTA
>CAZKNQ010000094.1:0-4225 GCA_964554225.1 uncultured Candidatus Planktophila sp. | reverse complement strand
CGCTATTCCACTTAGGTGAAATGGTTACTGCAACTCAATCTGTTGATGCAGATACATTTGAAATTCTCGGTGCCCAACTTGGATATGTCATCCAAATCGTTAGCCCAGAAGATGAAGACCGCGAACTCTTGCAAGATTTCGATATCGATCTTGCGCAAGAACTCGCCGACCTTGATGCAGACTTACTGGTGGCACGTCCGCCGGTAGTAACTGTTATGGGACACGTTGATCACGGTAAGACCAGTTTGCTTGATGCCATCCGTAAATCTGAAGTCCTAAAGACTGAAGCCGGTGGAATCACGCAGCACATTGGTGCCTACCAAATTCATCACGATCATGAGGGCATAAACCGAGCAATTACCTTTATCGATACACCTGGTCACGAAGCCTTTACCGCAATGCGTGCTCGTGGTGCCAAGGTCACAGATATCGCAGTACTCGTTGTTGCAGCAGATGACGGAATCATGCCGCAGACAATTGAAGCGTTAAACCATGCTCAAGCTGCCGATGTTCCTATCGTGGTTGCCGTTAACAAGGTTGATAAAGAAGGCGCAAACCCAGATAAGGTCCGCCAGCAATTGACCGAATACAACTTGATTGCAGAAGAGTACGGCGGAGAAACTCTCTTCGTGAACGTCTCTGCTAAATCAGGACTTGGCGTAAACGAACTTATCGATGCAATTCTTCTTACAGCAGATGCAGCAATCGATCTTCGCGCCGTTGCCGAAGATGATGCACGCGGTGTTGCTATTGAAGCTCATCTCGATCGCGGTCGCGGACCAGTTGCCACAGTTCTTGTACAGCGCGGAACTTTAAAGATTGGCGATGCAATTGTTGCCGGCGGCTCATTTGGTCGCGTTCGCGCGATGCTCGATGAGCATGGCGAAAATGTGGAAAGTGCTGGACCATCACGTCCGGTGCAGGTACTGGGATTCACATCAGTTCCAAGTGCAGGCGATACCTTCTTAGTTGCAGATGAAGACCGTACCGCTCGCCAGATTGCTGAAAAGCGTCAGGCTGCAGAACGTAACGCACAACTTGCTAAGGCGCGCAAGAAGGTTTCACTTGAAGACTTTATGGAGCAATCCAAAGTCTCAACACTTAACCTCATCCTTAAGGGTGACGTATCTGGTTCTGTGGAAGCACTCGAAGATGCACTCATGCAACTCGATGTAGGAGCAGAAGTTGATCTTCGTGTTATCCATCGTGGCGTTGGTGCGATCACTAAGTCTGATATCACCTTGGCATCAGCATCAACTGCTGTAGTTATCGGCTTTAACGTTAAGCCAGAACCACAGACAGCGATCTTTGCTGATCAAGAAGGTGTAGAAGTTCGCTTCTACTCAGTTATCTACAATGCAATCGAAGAAATCGAACTATCTCTTAAGGGCTTGCTCAAGCCAGAGTATGAAGAAATCGTTCTCGGTAACGCTGAAGTCCGTGAGATCTTTAAATCCTCAAAGGCTGGCAATATCGCAGGTTCAATCGTTCGCGATGGATCTATCAAGCGAAACGCTAAGGCGCGCATCATGCGTGGTACTGAAATCATCGCCGATGACCTCACTATTGATTCACTCAAGCGCTTCAAAGACGATGCCAACGAAGTTAAAGAAGGCTTCGAGTGCGGTATCGGCCTTGGCAATATGAAGGATCTGCAAATCGGAGACACTATTCAGGTCTTTGAGATGCGCGAGAAGAAGCGCGCATAACCATGGGCCAATCACATCGCACCCAGAAAGTTGCCGATCGCATCAAAGTGGTAGTGGCGCAGCTGCTTGAGACGAAGATTAAAGATCCTCGTCTCGGCTTCGTCACCGTCACGGATGCGCGCGTTACTGGCGATCTGCAGAACGCTTCAATCTTTTACACCGTATTAGGTGATGAAGAACAACGTGCCGCAACTGCCGCCGCACTTGAGAGCGCAAAAGGCGTAATTCGCAGCGCCGTGGGACGCGATCTTCAGACACGCATCACTCCAACTATCGAATTCTTTGAAGATGGACTTCCTGAATCCGCGAAAGCACTTGATTCGCTCTTAGATAAAGTCCATGTTTTAGATGCCGAGGTTGCTCAACTTCGCAAGAATGCAACATTTGCAGGAGGAGCAGATCCCTATAAAGTTCCAAAAGTTATTGAAGATTAACTCCTAAATAATGGATGGCTTTCTAGTTGTAGATAAGGCACCTGCCATGACCAGCCACGATGTTGTGGCCGTTGCTCGTAAGGCACTTGGCACGCGCAAAGTTGGCCACGCCGGAACGCTAGATCCGATGGCCACAGGCGTTTTAGTTCTTGGTTTCGGAAACGGCACACGTTTGCTGCAGTACATCACCGATGGTGACAAGTCATACCTAGCAACCGTTGTTCTTGGTGCTGCAACAGTCACCGATGATCAAGAAGGCGAAATCATTTCCGAAGCAGATGCTTCACAGATTACCGATGAAGAAATTAGATCTGGCCTTTCCAAAATGGTAGGGGAAATTCAACAACGTCCCAGTTCCGTATCCGCCGTAAAAGTGGCGGGGGAACGCGCCTATGACCGAGTACGCGCTGGCGAAATTTTTGAGTTAGCCGCTCGTACGATCACAATTTCATCGATAGATGTATTAGCTCTTCGCCGTTCGGGAACACGAATCGAAATTGATATTGATGTCACTTGCTCTGCTGGCACTTTTATCCGCGCGATCGCACGGGATCTAGGCAGCGAATTAGCCGTTGGCGGCCATTTATCTGCGCTGCGCCGCACGCGAGTTGCGGGATTCGCAATTGATCAGGCGATTACCTTTGATGCTCTCAAGGCACAAGATTTTAAAACTTTAGATTTGGCAGATGTAGCTCGTGCCACATTTTCTGTCCGCGAGTTAGCTCTTGATGAGGTTACCGAACTCTCATTCGGAAGACCACTTCCTTCAAATTCAGGTGAAGATATCTTTGCTGCGCTCTCTCCAGATAACCACCTTATTGCCTTGTTAAAGAATGAGTCAGGCAAGGCTAAACCGATCGCAGTTTTTGCAGCGGCGAATTGATTTAGAGATAATAGAGAAATGAGTTCAGGTAGCGTCGTCGTAATAGGCGTCTTCGATGGCGTGCATAAAGGCCACCAGCTACTGCTGAACCGCGCCAAAGAAATCGCAGATGGCCGGTCGATTATCGCTCTAACTTTCGATCCACATCCGATGCAGGTATTGGCACCAGATCGCGCTCCGACGATGCTGACCACCTTGGCCGATCGTGTGGAGTTGCTAAAGATTCATAACGCAGACCAAGTTGCGGTACTTAAATTCAATGAGAAGTTTGCAGCAATGTCCCCAGAAGACTTTGTAAAAGAAGTCCTCGTCGGACAGCTAAGTGTTTCTACAGTTATTGTGGGAAAGAATTTTACTTATGGAAACAAAGCAGCGGGCAGCGTTGATTCCTTGATAGCCGATGGTTTGAAATTTCACTTCACCGTAGATGTCCAAGAGTTAAAGGCCGAAGCAAGTGATGTAATTTCTTCTTCACGAATTCGCAAGTTAGTCAGCGAAGGCAATGTAGAAGAGGCTCGTAAATTGCTTTCGCGTCCACACCGCCTTGATGGCGTTGTTGTGCACGGTGAAAAGCGTGGGCGCGAAATTGGATATCCAACCGCTAACTTAGGAAACATAGATGGCCAAACAATTCCTGCCGATGGTGTGTATGCGGGTTGGTTAACTGTTGGAATTAACTTTTGGCCAGCTGCAATTTCAATCGGCACCAATCCAACGTTTGAAGGTGTGCGTGGTCGACAGGTTGAGGCTTATGCACTTGATCAAGAAGGCTTAGAACTTTATGACAAGAACGCCTCGATTGAATTTGGCTGGCGCCTGCGTGATACCTTGAAATTTGATGGCCTCGAGCCGCTATTGGCGCAGATGAAGTTGGATTGCGACCGCGCACGAGCGTTAACTGAAGGCTAAATCCCTCGATTTCCTCTACCCACAGCCCCGCTGGTAACCTTGCCCCTGTCCAACGATCAAAGTGAGTGGCCGTGTATCAAACCGGTCGCCGTCGTGGCGGTAACTAAGAGGAGTCCTTAAAATGGCTTTAACCCCAGAAGTAAAGAAAGAAATCATTGCAAAGTACGGCTCATCAGCTACCGACACCGGAAGCCCTGAAGCACAAGTTGCTTTGCTCTCACGTCGTATTGAAGATATCACTACACATTTGAAGACCAACCCACACGATCACCACAACCGTCGCGGTCTGT
>CAZKNQ010000093.1:0-4264 GCA_964554225.1 uncultured Candidatus Planktophila sp. | reverse complement strand
AGTTAAATGGCGCCGACTTCGATCCTAAGTTCGATGGCGAAACTGTCTTCTTACCTGCGCTAGCTGCAGATAACGTCCTTGAGATTGAACATGAAGGCATCTACTCAAACTCCGGCGAAGGTCTGCACCGTTTCGTCGACCCTGCTGATAACGAGGTTTATCTCTACACCCAGTTCGAAACTGGCGATGCTCGTCGTATGTACGCCTGCTTTGATCAACCTGATCAGAAAGCAACATTTACCATCAGCACGATTACTCCAAAGCACTGGGAAGTAATCTCAAACTACGGAATTGAATCAACTAAGGATGTCGATGGCGATCGTAAGCACATTCAATTTGCTACCTCTCAGGTAATTTCCACCTACGTCACAGCGATTGTTGCCGGCGCCTACAAATCCGTTCATGACGAATACAAGGGCGAGAAGACAATTCCTCTGGGTATCTATGCCCGCAAATCATTCTTCCAACACGTTGATGCTGAAAATATCTTTGAACTCACTAAGCAAGGCTTTGCCTACTTTGAAAAGACTTTCGGTCTGGCTTACCCATTCGGCAAGTACGACCAGATTGCAGTTGCTGAATACAACTGGGGCGCCATGGAGAACGTCGGCTGCGTAACTTTCCACGAAGATGTTTTAATCTTCCGCAGCAAAGTAACAGAGCGCAACTACATCAGCCGCGCCACAACCATCCATCATGAAATGGCACATATGTGGTTTGGCGACTTGGTCACCATGAAGTGGTGGCAAGACTTGTGGCTCAATGAATCCTTCGCTGAATGGGCTTCGTATATGTCCGTTAGCGAATCAACGCGGTACAAGCATGCTTGGACAGAATTTAACTCGCAGCGCAAGAACTGGGCTTATCGCGTAGATCAGATGACTTCTACCCACCCAATCGCAGTTGAGATGGAAGATCTCGATGCAGTGCGCACCAACTTTGACGGTATTTCATATGCCAAGGGCGCATCAGTGCTTCAGCAACTTGTGGCACACGTTGGTCGCGATAACTTTATCGCTGGCCTGCGCAAATACTTTGCAAAGCATGCTTACAAGAACACAGAGCTAAGTGATCTAATCACTGAACTTGAAGCTGCATGCGGAAAGGATTTAACTGCTTGGGTAAACACCTGGCTGCGCACCGCTGGTGTAAACACCCTTCGCCCAGTAATCAAACTAGATGGCGATAAGTACGAATCGGTTTCTGTAAAGCAAGAGGTACCTCCGCTGCCAGTTGGCTCAAAGGAACTTCGCCCACACCGTTTATATGTTGGTCTCTTTGATGTGAAGGGCGATGCACTTGTGCGCCGCGAAAGCATTGAAGTTGATATCGCAGGCGAGCTGACTGAAATCAAAGAACTTGCCGGTAAGAATGCGGCAGATCTGTTGCTCATCAACGACCACGATCAGACCTACGCCAAACTTCGTTTCGACGAGCGCTCGGTTGAGACTATGAAGAAGTACCTTGGCCAGTTAGATGACTCGCTAGCCCGCGGACTTATCTGGGCATCACTCTGGGATTCAACTCGCGATGGCGAGCTAGCGGCAAGTGATTACATCACCATCGCACTTAACGCGCTTAAGGGTGAATCAGATATCTCGATGATCACTGCAACATTTATGCAGATTGATACCGCTATCTGGGCATACGTTGCACCAAAGAATCGTGATGCAATTCGCCTTGCTGTTGCAAATGCAGCCGAAGCTTTACTAGATGGCGCAAAGCCAGGAAGCGATCACCAACTGCAATATGCACGCGCATTCGCAAACAACGCAGTTACACCTGCGCAATTTGATCGCTTAAAGGCGATGCTTGAAGGTTCGGTAACTGGATTAACTGTTGATGCTGAACTTCGCTGGTACATCTTTATCTGCGGAGTAAAGCGTGGAGTATTCGGCCCAACCGAGATCGCAGCAGAGGGTGATCGCGATAAGACCGCTCACGGTAAGCAGTACGTTGCTTACGCTCATGCTGCGATTCCAACTCGCGAGGCAAAAGTTGCAGCATTTAAATCAATCACAACCGATGATTTGAGCAACACCATCCACTCTTACAAGTGCCGTGGATTTAACGAAAATATCCATTGCGATCTGCTTGAGGCATTTGTTGATGATTACTTCGATGCCATCTTGAAAGTATGGGAGACCAAGGGCTTTGAGATTGCCGAGACAACTGCAACGCTGACTTTCCCAACTTGGGCAATTAGCGATGCAACAGTCGCAAAGGCACAACATTGGCTAGATGTCACCGGCAAGGATGCTTCGCATGCTCTACGTCGTTCAGTTACTGAAGGTCGCGATGCAATGACACGTGCGCTTAAGGCGCGCGCGGTAGACGCTACTCGATAGAGGTTATTGCTGAATCTGAGCTTTTTGGCTTCTTGCGATCGCCAGTCATTGCGTAGGTGATTACTGAGATCAAAAGAAAGATCGCAATTGGCGCCGCGAAAAAGTAGGTAAAGGTTTCGACTGCGCTTAAGCCTTCACCGGCGACTGTGCCATCTTCTTGGTTATCTAACTTTAAGAAATTAATCGCGGATGCAAGACGAATCATCATGGGCGTAAGTCTAAGCGAATTAAGCGGTCGCTGCTGCCACGCCAAATGGCGCAAGGTATGGAAGCCAACGCGTATCTGTGCGACCTGTGCCAAGAATTCTCCAGGCAGCGCCAACTGGTTCGCGCGGGAGTGAGCGAAGTCTCCAACCTAATTCTTTTAAACCTTTATCTGCCTTTAAGTGATTGCACTTGTGGCATGCAGAGACAACATTTTCCCAGTTATGGCCACCGCCGCGCGAGCGCGGGATCACATGATCAATTGAAGTTGCCGGTGCACTGCAGTAAACACAACGCCCACCATCGCGCGCAAATATCGCACGGCGTGAAAGTGGGACGGCATGGCGATATGGAATCTTCACAAATTTATTTAAACGAATAACGGATGGGAGTTCGATCTGACCTTGCGAGAAATGCAAAACGCTGCCGGATGCTTCAACCATCGTTGCGCGGGAATTAAGTACCAAGAGCAGCGCACGGCGTTCTGTAACGACACCTAGTGGTTCGTAGGTGGCGTTTAGAACTAGCGAACGAGACATAGCTACCCCAGTTAATTCAGGCGCGTGGCTCGCGCCGATTGGTTTATCTTGCACTAATTTCGCGCAGATCGGGGTATTTGTAGGTCAATTTTAGGTAAAGAATTAGTTAGAGTTTGGGTTATGAGCGAGCAGACCCGCAATATCTTGGAATGGCTAAGCGGTGCCCCACTGCGCGTCTTTAGCGTCTTGGTCGCGGCTTGGATCGCCCAGAGCATCGGTCGCCGTGCCATCGATCGCGCTGTAAACAAACTTGCAACCGCTGACCTAAAACCAGGTCCAGGTTTTGCAAAGCGTCAGGCCGAGCGCGCCCGTACAACAGGTTCAGTGCTTACATCAATTCTTAAGGCTGGTATTTGGATCATTGCGATCGCCATGATCTTGGGTGAATTCGGATTTAACTTAGGTCCCGTGATTGCATCTGCCGGCGTTATTGGTGTTGCGATTGGTCTTGGTGCGCAAACTTTAGTCCGCGATATTTTATCTGGAATCTTTATGTTGATCGAAGATCAATATGGCGTTGGTGATCAGATAACAACTTTAGAAGTTGAAGGCGTTGTTGAAAAAGTAGGATTACGCATTACAACAATTCGCGATAAAAAAGGTGTTCTTTGGTATGTACGTAATGGTGAAATTTTAGTTATTGGGAATGCGTCTCAGAAGCATTAACCATTCCATGCGCGGCCATCTCTAAATATTCCCGTAGTTGTGCGCGATGAATCTCTGACATCTCCATGCCTTCTAGTGCGCCCATCGCACATTTAAGCCAAGCATCACGCGCTGCAAGATCGATATGAAATCCAGCATGGCGCATCCGAAGTCGCGGATGGCCCCGTTCTTGCGAATAAGTTGTTGGTCCACCCCAGTATTGTTCTAAGAACATCTTTAAGCGAAGCGCTGCGCCGTGCATATCTTTCTCTGGATACATCGGGCGCAAAATAGGATCTGTCGCGACTCGGGCATAGAACTGAGAAACGAAATCATTGAAGAAGGCTTCTCCTCCAACTTCGTCATAGAACGTCGTCATGTTCGCAAAACCTTATCGTCAACGCCTTTGGCAATTTTTAGAACAAAGTAGGCGGTAACGATGCACATCGCACCGCTGATGTAGAAAGCAACTGCGTAATCGCCAAGTTGTACACGCAAGATCGCAGCTCCGAATGCGGCTATTGCTCC
>CAZKNQ010000092.1:0-4273 GCA_964554225.1 uncultured Candidatus Planktophila sp. | reverse complement strand
CGCTTAGAAACCTTTGGTCCAGGTGGATATTGGCGGCGCTTATATTCGGCCTTATCGACCATCGCAATTACGCGACGAACCAAATCCTCATCAAAGCCTGCTGCAATTAACGCAGTTGATCCTTGATCATCATCGACGTAGGCAGTTAAGACTCGATCTAGTAATAAATAGTCAGGAAGTGAATCAGTATCTTTTTGACCAGGGCGCAGCTCTGCACTTGGCTCCTTCTCAATTGAGTTAACCGGAATTGGCTCGGCCTCACCACGTTGGCGCGCAACTTCATTGCGCCAACGAGCTAGCGCCCAGACATCGGTCTTATAAATATCTTTTATTGGCGCAAAGCCGCCAACTGCATCTCCGTAAAGCGTTGAGTAACCAACGGCGAGCTCTGATTTATTGCCGGTTGCTAAAACTAAATGACCCTCTTGATTTGAGATCCCCATCAGCGTTGTTCCGCGCACACGAGCCTGTAGGTTCTCTTCAGCAATTCCCTGTAAAACTAAGTTACTCATATAGGCATCAACCATCGGCGCAATCGGTACGGTGCGGAAATGAATTCCAGTGGCATCGGCAAAAGCCTGGGCATCAGAGATCGAATGATTGGATGAATATTTACTTGGCATCGCAACGCCATTTACTCGCTTGGCACCTAATGCATCAACGGCTAGTGCTGCAACTAAAGCCGAATCAATGCCGCCCGATAAACCAACGAGAACGCTACGGAAACCGTTCTTTTCTACATAGTCACGCAAACCCACAACGATCGCGTTCCAAATTTCTTCGCGGTCATCTAGGCGAATCGCCACCCCAGGAATCAGTGCGCGATCAACACTTACTTCATCTTCGGAAATAATCACATCAGGCGAACTAGTTTTAGTCGCGACATCAATATCAACTACCGCGATGCCATCTTCAAATTGCGGGGCTCGCGCAATGACCGCACCATCTGCCCCAACCACAATGCTGTCGCCATCAAAGACCAAATCATCTTGGCCACCAGTCATATTTACATAAACCAATGGCGCCTTGGCCTCGCGAGCGCGCTTGGTTACCAGAGCTAAACGTGTGTCATCTTTAGCGCGTTCATATGGCGAACCATTGGGAACGATAACTAACCCAGGTTTGCGATCAGCAAGTTGAGCGGTAATTCCACCATCGATCCAGAGGTCTTCACAGATTGCGATTCCGATATCTGCGCCATGGATGCGCACCACCAGAGTTTGATCGCCCGGTGCAAAGTTGCGGAATTCATCGAAGACGCCGTAGTTAGGAAGATGGCATTTGGCATAACGCGCCGCGACCTGGCCATCGCTGATTACAGCAACCATATTTTGTGGGGATCCATTTACTTGATCCAAATACCCGACTATCGCCACACATCCACCAGTTAATTGACCGGCTAATTCAGTTAAGGCGCTCTGGCTGGCTAGTTGAAAGGATGGGCGGAGCGCGAGATCTTCAACTGGGTATCCAGTTAGAACCATCTCAGGAAAAACGACGATATGCGCGCCGGCATCTTGGGCGGTCTTGAAGTTGGTGCGCACCAAGGCAGCGTTGGCAACCAGATCACCAACTGTTGGGTTGACCTGGGCGAGAGCTACTCGCAACTTCATACTTCAAGAGTAATCCATTACCCTTATATCGATACCCTCACCAATTAACCCGGGGACTTCTCGCGAAGCTTCGAGGCTGGAGGCAACAATGACATCAACGTCTAGGAGTACAACGACCCTTTACGGTGGGGCGGCGCATCGTCGCGTCACAATTCTCGATTTGAAGAAGGCTAAGACCGCCGGCGAAAAGTGGGCGATGCTCACTTCTTACGAACAGATGACGGCAGAGATCTTCGATGCTGCAGGCATACCTGTCCTACTAGTCGGCGATAGCGCCGGCAATAATTTTCTGGGCGAAGAGAACACCATCCCGGTCACCGTCGATGAAATGATTCCGCTAACTCGCGCCGTAGTGCGCGGCTCAAAGCGCGCACTGGTTGTCGCAGATCTTCCCTTTGGTTCTTACGAATCATCTGCTGAACAAGCGCTGGCAACTTCGATCCGCTTCTTTAAAGAGGCTGGTGCGATGGCGGTAAAACTAGAGGGAGCGCATTTAGCAACCGTTGAAAAGTTAACCGCTGCCGGCATTCCGGTCATGGGCCACCTGGGCCTTACCCCGCAATCACTTCATCAACTTGGGGGCTATCGCGTCCAGGGCCGTGAAGATGGGGAGGCGATTTTGCAGGCTGCGCTCGCTCTGGAAAAGGCGGGCGCTTTCGCCATCGTCTTAGAACTCGTTCCAGCAGAACTCGCCGCAAAGATAACTGATGCTCTTTCAATTCCAACTATCGGAATCGGCGCCGGGGTTAATTGCGATGCCCAAGTTTTAGTCTGGACAGATTTAGTTGGACTAACTGCCAATCCACCAAAGTTGGCCAAGGCATATCGAAACTTACGTTCTGAAATTTCGGCAGCCGCCCAAGAATTTGCCGCAGATGTGCGTGGGGGAACTTTCCCTGGCGCCGAAAATACCTTTAACTAGCCCACGTGGAAGAAGATAAGCGATCAAAATTTGCGATTGATCTAACTCCGCTAAAAAAATATCCGGATTTCCGAAATCTTTGGGCCTCTGGCCTGATTACCTACCTCGGTTCGATGATTACTTACGTCGCCGTCCCGTTTCAGATTAAAGAGATGACCAACTCTTACATCGCAGTTGGGATCTCCGGGGTGGTCGAGATCGTGCCGCTGATTCTCTTTGGGCTCTATGGCGGGGTCTTAGCTGATTACGTTGATCGCAAGAAGATGATCTGGGCGACCGAGTTTGCATCCTTGGTACTGGTCGCAATCTTGTTGGTCAACGCCATGTCTCCCAACCCGAATCTAATTCTGATCTATGTCGTCATCGGTTTATTTGCCGCCGTCAATGGTCTGCAACGACCTAGCGCCGATGCAATTTTGCCGCGGCTAGTTGGCCATGCCGATCTTCCCGCGGCAAGTGCGCTGATGTCACTTCGTTGGCAACTCGGTGTGATCATCGGTCCAACAATTGGTGGAGTTTTAATTGCCACCTTCTCCGTTTCAGTTGGTTACATTGCAGATATCGCAACCTTCTTAATTTCACTCGCATTCTTGACGCGCGTTAAAAGCGTGCCTGCCAATCCAGAGGCTCAAAAGCCATCTCTGGCAGGGTTAATCGAGGGTGTTCGTTATGCATTTAGCCGCCAAGATTTATTGGGAACTTACCTAGTTGATTTAGCGGCGATGTTCTTTGCAATGCCAATTGCGCTCTTTCCATTTTGGGCAGACCAACTTGGCGCACCTTGGGCGCTCGGACTGCTCTATGCCGCCGGAACTGTTGGTTCGGTTGCAGTAACCCTGACAAGTGGATGGACGCGCACCTATCGTTTTCATGGACGGGCAGTAATTTGGGCGGCCATTGGTTGGGGCGCCGCCATTGCATTTGCCGGACTTTCCAATTCCCTGATTCTGGTTCTGCTATTTCTTGCTATGGCCGGGGCGGCCGATATGGTCAGTGCACTTTTTCGCGGAGTTATTTGGAACCAAACAATTCCAGATGGGTATCGGGGTCGGCTTGCAGGGATCGAACTACTTTCATATTCGATTGGGCCACTTGCCGGTCAGATGCGTGCGGCATCCATGGCGGCAGTTACTTCTTTGAACTTCTCAGTAACTTTTGGAGGGGTTCTATGCATCGTTTCGGTCGCAATTTTGGCCCTTTGCCTGCCGAAATTGCGAAAATATGACTCCGAAACGAACGAATTTGCCGTTGAAATGCGCAGAATTCGTGCCGAAGAGGGAAATTAGGAAAAAAGAGCCTTAATTTTTCCCAAATTTCGCAAAATGGCGGAAAAATTCTGGGAATTGGCCAACCGAATCGGTAAATCATTTGGCGATTTTTTTCTCAGATGCACAAAAAAATAAAAAAATAAATTGCGACACGCACTACGTTTTTTCTCACTATGTACTAGCAATATTTTTATATTTCCGTCACACTTATCCACGAACAGGTTTGGGTGACGGATCCGAACCATTCCGATAGGAGAAGTACGTGGCCGCAGCTAAGAAAGCAGCACCAAAGAAGCGTCGCAAGAAGGCAGCAGCTCCAGCAGCAGCTCCAAAGAAGCGTCGCAAGAAGGCAGCCGTAAAGGCAGCCGCACCAAAGCGCCGTAAGAAGGCAGCAGCTAAGAAGGCAGCTCCAAAGCGCAAGAAGGCAGCAGCTAAGAAGGCAGCTCCAAAGCGTCGCAAGAAGGCAGCAG